>CAYNGS010000857.1:0-1503 GCA_964396625.1 uncultured Flavipsychrobacter sp. | reverse complement strand
GAATACACTGTCGAATATTACCGCCTGAAGCGGGGCGTCGGGGTTTCCTTTGGGAGCCGGTATGCGGGCAATAATAGCGGCCAATATCTCTTCAATGCCAATGCCTGTTTTACCGCTGGCCAGTATTATTTCTTCGGGCTTGCAGCCAATCAGGTCCACTATCTGGTCGGTAACCTCAGGTATCATGGCTCCATCCATATCTATTTTATTGATAATGGGTATGATCTCCAGGTCGTTATCCAGTGCGAGGTAAAGATTACTTATAGTTTGAGCCTGTATGCCTTGCGATGCATCCACAAGCAACAGCGCGCCTTCGCAGGCAGCGAGTGCGCGCGAAACTTCGTATGAAAAATCGACGTGGCCGGGTGTGTCTATGAGATTCAGGACATATTTCTGCCCCATATACTCATAGTCCATCTGGATAGCATGGCTTTTTATGGTAATTCCCTTTTCCCGTTCCAAGTCCATATCATCAAGCACCTGCGCCTGCATGTCCCGCGACGAAATAGTTTTAGTGAATTCTAAAAGACGGTCTGCAAGGGTGCTTTTGCCGTGGTCTATATGGGCAATGATACAGAAATTGCGAATGTTTTGCATATAAAATAAGAGGTGCAAAGGTACTTAAATAATGTGCAAATAAGGCAATGTGGCAGATGGTAAATTAGCAGGGTGTGTACCGGCAAATAGTCAAAACGGCTGATCAGCCTACAACAGTTCCAGGTATATCGGCAGGTATGGGCTACAGCTTTTAAACATTGACTTCTGCCGGGGCTGTGAAATTACAATAGCACTTTTATCGAAATTGGACATTTCTCTAATGTTTGGTCTAAAATTTAGCCGCGCAAAAACCCGCGTACATACATATATTTGCATTATGAAATTGGAGGAAGCTATAAAATCTACCCGTTTTGCAGACGAAAAACACAAGGCAACGCTGAACCTGTTGTATAGCGCGTATTGGCTGAGGAATAATTTCAGCAATGTGCTTAAAAATGAAGACCTTACGCTGGAGCAGTACAATGTGATGCGCATATTGAAGGGAAAACACCCCGAGCAAATGTGCGTGAAGGACATTGGTGGCCGCATGATAGAAAAGAGCTCCAATGTTCCACGGATCATAGACAGGCTGGTGACAAAGAAGCTGGCGAAAAGAACACCCTCCAAAATAGACAAACGCGAGACGCTCATCTCGCTTACCGACAAAGGATTAACTACGCTTACCAATGCTACCTCCCTTGTTGACGAGTTCACTAATTCCATTCAGGGCATTGATGAAAAGGACGCAATGGCGCTCAATGAGTTGCTGGAAAAAATGAGGGATAGCCAGGCACCCACCTCCTGAAATTTAAGATAACGTTGGCGGTACGTCTCGTGCCATGGTTTGATTTTTTTGTGTTGCGCATAAAAAAGCCATGACTATGGAAACGAGGAAATGGGTGATAGAGCCGGTTCACTCCGAGATAACATTCGCAGTACGCCACATGATGATCAACAATGTAACCG
>CAYNGS010000856.1:0-1508 GCA_964396625.1 uncultured Flavipsychrobacter sp. | reverse complement strand
GAGGCCATAGTCGTCGGGGGCGTTTACGACCCTTTCCAAAGCCTTCTTGTTATCGTAGGCTACTTCCACTTCATAACGTTTTTTCTCCAGTTCCGTTTTGATGGAATCTGAAAATGCACTGCTGCTTACCATTAATAAAACTTTCATTGGTGTGGATTTGCAAACAATTTGCTTCCATTAGTATGCCAGAAATGCAAATAGCTGATGATCAATCATTTGGCGGAAAATATATTTATTAAATATTCCAATAATTGGACATTCTTTCCGAAAAACGGAAGATTTTTTCAATCAACAATGCAGTCTTTTTCGCTGGTCCGCACCATATGCCCTAACATTGTGTGGTAAAACAAAAAACAGGATGGAACGGGGGTACGATATAAAAAAACTGGGCAGGCAGGATGAACGTCTTTTTGTGCAGCTCATAGCCCTGTTTCATGAGGTTTTTGAAACCGGCGAAGGATCGTGTGCACCACAGACCTACCCGGGCACGCTGCTTGCGAAACGAGAGTTCGTTGTATTTGCTGCCATTGATAACGGCGAGGTTATCGGCGGGCTAACAGCTTATGAGTTGCCTGCCTACTATTCCGAAGGGGCCGAGCTTTATCTGTATGACATTGCAGTGCGAAGTGACTGCCAGGGTATGGGTGTGGGTAAAAAACTGCTGCTGGCGGTGCAAGAGTATTGCCGCGAGAACAAGATTAAAGTAATGTTTGTGGAAGCAAATGAAGAAGATGAGGGCGCTGTGAAGTTTTACCACGCAACGGGCGGACGGGCGGAGCGGGTTGTTCATTTCAATTTTGAGATCAGATAATGTTGCGGGAAGGCAGTCATTATTCTGCCAGAAACTCATTGACCATTGCCACAAAATAGTCCGGCATTTTACTGTTGGGGTCGCCTGAGAAAATCTCGCCCATGTAGCTGCCGTGCGTGCCCGGTAATATGGCCAGCCGGCCATGCGGCAGCAGCCGCTGCATTTCGGCAGCATGTTCCGGCACCGCCAGATCCTGATCACCGGCAACGATGAGCACCGGGGCCTGTATGGACCGAATGTCTTCCGCTTTCCAATCTTTGAAAGCGCGCATACGCTCCACATCGCGGTTGAACATGTTGAACAGGGCGGCCGGATCATTGTTTATTTTCAGGTATTCATCTTTGTATACCTGCGGCAAATCGGAGAATTTCGGATCATTAAAGCCTGACCAGAACCATGCAGCCACTCCATCGCGCTTGTAAAATGCTGATGCTATGATCAGTTTATTTACCCTCCCGGGGTGTCTTATTCCGAGCTCGATAGCTGTTTGTCCACCATTGCTGAAACCAAAAATATTCGCCTTCTGAATGTTCAATTGCACCAACAGTTCTGCAATGTCATCTGCATCCTGCACGAAGCTTTGCGGAGCGTTGCGGTCTGATGTGTGTCCATGCGCCTGCATTTCCACTGCGACCACGAGATGCGTCTTTGCAAGTGACGGCAAAATCCTTCCGAATGTGGTGGTAATGGTAGAGCC
>CAYNGS010000855.1:0-1509 GCA_964396625.1 uncultured Flavipsychrobacter sp. | reverse complement strand
TAAAGAGATCATGCTGCAGGCAGATGCCAAGACATTCCATTATAACGAAACGTTTGCGCCGAACGGAGACCATTTCGTGGCCGGTTATACCAAGGCGGCGCCATCGCTCAACTTCACATTCGGGGAGCAAGACCCGCTGAGCAGTGTGGAGCGGAGGCTGACCTTAAAAGGCTACTCTATTGACGAAGATAACTTTAACCTGCCCCAGGCGCCCGCAGTTGGTATCAGCAGCGAACACGCAATCGGGCATATGCACAACAATTACGGCCTGCTGCGCTACCGGCATACCAACTCAAGGACGTACAACCCTTTTGGTTACAACCTGGAAGGACAGGTAGGTTCGGCATTTTCGAAGGTGAGCGCAGAGGGCAATATCTATATCAATTATAACAAACCCGGCAAAGGGCTTATAGTGCGCTGCTTCCTCGGCAAGTTCTTCCCGCTGACCAATGACCCTGCTGTGTACTCGAGATATGAACTGAATGCCGCCTATACCGGCATTGACGACTACCTGTATGATGGCACCTATATAGGCCGCAACGCACCGGACAAAATAGCTGCTCAGCAGATATCTGTGCAGGAGGGAGGATTCAAGATACCGACCTTCAACAATGTGGACAGGAGCGACAACTGGATGGCAGCGATCAATCTGAAATCAAGCCTGCCCGTAAAGTTCGTTCCGATACGCCTGTTTTTCGATGCGGGGCTGATACCTAATCCGAACCCGAGCGTTTCCAATACACACAACACAACAGTGATGTATGATGGCGGTATCGAGATATACCTTGTGCAGTCTTTGGTAAGTGTGTATGTGCCGGTGATCATGAGCAGCGACTTTCAGAACTACCTCACAAATACCTACGGAAGGAATAACGTATTTGCCAAAAGCGTTTCTTTCACACTGCATCTTCAAAATATCAACTGGCTGAGGGCCCCGGAAAGGGTGTTTAAGATGGTGGCCAACTGATATTCGCTTTTTTGGGAAACCACATAGACACTTAGGTTTACATAGGAGTGCGCACCGGGTCTATCTTTGTGTATTGATGTACCGCGAAGTTAAGATCATTACATGAGTACAAAAGGTAGAAAACATAGCAAAAGTGGTCCGTGCCTGCTCTGTAAAAATTCAAACAGAATGCTACCGAATTCCAACAGCAATAAAAAAGCAGCCATATACGGCTGCTTTTTTTTGAGTTATTTATAATTTTTGGTTTACTTCATTACGGTAAGTTTTTTGCTGATGATTCCTTTACCGTCCACATCTATGCGGCAATCGTACAGGCCTGGTTTAAGGTCTGATACAGATATGCTTGTGTGGCTGCCGCTCAGTGGATAAGTGTGAATGAGCCTGCCGGTTACATCGTATATCATTATGCTGGCGCCGGCGTACATGCCGCCTGCGTAGCTGATAGTGCACTCTTCGGTAGCAGGATTGGGAAACAGCTCAACCTCGGTGCTGGCGGCTGGTGTTTCCCGCACACCGCTAACACATGGGGGAGCAAGCACTGT
>CAYNGS010000854.1:0-1512 GCA_964396625.1 uncultured Flavipsychrobacter sp. | reverse complement strand
TCATCGATCTGGGTATCGGTTACAGGCTCAACGATCATCTGCGCTTCGACTTGAGGGTGTCCTTCACGCCGGACGGCATCTTTTCAATGGCGATCGTAAATGCAATCGGATCAATGTTCTTAATATTCCGTTGCAGAAAGGGTAGTGTATCGGCCGGATAAACCGTGTTCAGCTCTCTCAGCGTCCAGCCAACGCCTTTCTGCACATAGTATTCGTTATCGGTTAGCAATGGCTCTACCAGCGCTTTTATCTTTTTAAACGGCAGGTACACTTTTTTTGTGCGGCTGTAGTAGAGCAGGCTTACAACCGACTGCCTCCGCTTCCAACGGTCAGCATCGTTATTCCATGAGCCAAGCTGTTTGTACACATCAGTTGCCTGTGTCTCCAATACTTTGGTGTTGATCTTTGCGAGTGCATCGCATAGCGGCCAGTCCGCAACATCATCCTGCCATGCAGCAGATGTAGCCCATATAAGCGGATGGAGATATGTTTTACCCACGTATTGCTCAAGGAAGAAGTAGGCGTGAAGCTGCGCCCTGAAGTTGTTTGAACGTTTCCAAACCCCATCCCAAAGCGGAAGCTGTTCCTCAAAGGACGCGGACGAAAAAGAATAACCTTCCTTAAACGCTTTTCTGTGCGCGGGGATAACCGTCGGTATGCTGCCGATCCTGGTCAGCACTTCGTGCAGCTCACGGTCCATTTTTTTGATTCCGGCCATTTCAATCAGCTCGCAATGGGTTCGGATGAGCGGTACACATGTATCTCGTTATAGAGCGTATCCCGCTCCACAGGTATACGGCCCACAGCTTCTATCATATCGCAGAGTTCTTCGGTGCTGAGCGATGGTTTTTGTTCCTCAGCGCCTGCCATCGAGTATATCTTTGTGGTGTCGTCTATTGTTCCGTCCAGGTCGTTGACACCGAAGGAGAGGGTAAGCTGTGCGGTCTGCCTGCCCAGCATGGGCCAGTAGGCTTTCAGGTTGCGGAAGTTGTCCATGAATATGCGCGAAATAGCGTACAGCCGCAGGTCTTCTACTATGGTAGACTCCGGTATCGCCGACATATCATTGTCTTTATTGCGAAACTTCAATGGAATAAAACAGTTGAAGCCGCCGGTTTTATCCTGCAACTGCCGCAGGCGGGTCATGTGGTCTATGCGGTGCTCGTATTTTTCTATGTGGCCATAAAGCATGGTCGCGTTTGAGTGCATGCCCAGTTTATGAGCAATCTCATGTATATGCAGCCAGCCGTCTGCATCTACTTTGTCGGCGCATATCTCGTTGCGCACATCAGGGTGAAATATCTCTGCGCCACCACCGGGCAGCGATTGCAGGCCGGCCTCCTTCAGCCGCTGCATACCTTCTTCAATGCTCAGTTTGGCCTTGCGGATCATGTAGTCCAGCTCCACCGCGGTGAATCCCTTCCGATGCAGGCCCGGCCGGTGCGCCCTTATTTTGTCCAGCAGCTCACAGAAGAATTCGAAATTCATCTTGGGGTGTACGCCGCCAACAAT
>CAYNGS010000853.1:0-1513 GCA_964396625.1 uncultured Flavipsychrobacter sp. | reverse complement strand
AAACGGGACAAATTATTTATACGTAAAGATGGGCCGGGAAGATATATGCATGTTGCCAGCCCGCGAATCGAGCAAAGTATGTCTGACTTGAATACTAATTTTAGAATCGAGAATTTGCGGCCCGATTTTCAGACAACAGCCGATGACATTATACTGAACAGATTTACACCCGCAGGAGTAGTTGTGAATGAAACTATGGACATTGTATACTTTCGTGGAACCACAGATGATTATTTGATTCAATCTTCCGGCAAACCCACACATAATGTACTCAAGATGGCGAAAAATGGTCTTGCCTTTGAGCTGCGTACTATACTACAAAAATCAAAAAAAGAAAGAACAACAATAGTAAAAGACAATATACCTATAAAGGTTAATGATATTGAACGTATTATAACAATAGAATCAAAACCGCTTCGTGACGTAACGGAACCACATTATCTATTAATTTTTTACGAAACCCCTAACTCAAGGCAGAAGGTGGCCTTGGCCTTAGCAGGTTTAGGGCAGACTGAAACGGAATTGTCGCAGTATCAACAATTAGAAAGAGAGCTTGTGCAGAACAGACAGGATATGCGCAACATTACTGAAGACCAAGATGCTGCTAATGAGGAATTGCAAAGCGCCAATGAAGAGCTTCTGAGTGAAAGCGAGGAACTTCAGAGTCTTAATGAAGAGTTGGAAGCGAGCAAAGAGGAAATGCAGAGTACTAACGAAGAGTTGACTGTACTTAACCAGGAACTAAATAGCTTAAACGAACAGCTTAATACTGCCAATGCTTATCAGACAGTATTACAAAGAAAAATGGAGGTGCAAGCATTAATGACTGACAATCTGTTAATGACCGCACCGGGGTTCATTTGCACATTGAAAGGCCCTGACCATATATATGATATGGTCAATGAAAGATACCAGCAATTAATTGGTAAACGCCAGATACAGAACAAACCAATGCTTGTTGCACTTCCCGAATTGCGAAGCCAAGGGCTCGGCAAGATACTTGATAAGGTTTATACGACCGGAGAGACATACGTAGGGATCGAAGTCCCAATGATACTCGCCCGGGATGAGGGTTTAACACCTGAAGAACGTTTTTTCAATTTAAGCTATCAACCAATGTACGATGAAAATAAACTGATTTATTCCATTCTAATATTTGGTTACGAAGTAACAGACCAAGTCAATGCCCGAGACAAAATTTCTGCGATTCAAAACGCTCATTCCAAAGACTTAGAGGAGAAAGTTCGGCATCGCACATTTGAATTAAGTGAAGCCAATGAGCTGTTACTACAGAAAAACGTTGAACTGGAATCATTCAACTTTATCTCCAGTCATGATCTACAAGAACCACTTCGAAAAATACAGACATTTTCAACTCTTATACTTGATAGAGAATATGAACTACTATCGGACAAGGCAAAGCATAATTTTCAACGTATACATGCAGCGGCAGAGAGAATGCAAACACTAATTGATGATCGAGATTGGTAAGGGCCAGCGCATTTTTAAATAG
>CAYNGS010000852.1:0-1513 GCA_964396625.1 uncultured Flavipsychrobacter sp. | reverse complement strand
TGGCTGCGTTGCAGGTGCAGGTCAAATGCGCTGCAGATGTTCCTGATAAAATTTTTTCACAATGACGTTATATGTATCTGGTTTCCGTACCACTCTATCAGCGCATCGGCCTCCAGTTTCTTCAGTTCCGGGAAGGTGTAGTAGCGCAGCACTTCCATATGCGCACCGTCAAGCGTTGTTTTACCATGACAGCTTAGATCAAGGATGTATTGCTTAAAGGCCATGTCCTCGTCGGTAAGGAAGTAGCCCTTCACTACAGGCAGCGTGCCGCTGTTGATCTTTGCGTAATATCCATGTATGGTCTTATCGTTCTGCGCAAATGCATTGCCCGAGTCGCTTATTGCCGATACACCCAGACCAATGAGTATGGTACTCCGCTGTGTTGTATACCCCATAAAATTACGGAACAACCAACCCTCCTGCGATGCTTTGTACAGGTCGTCTCCGGGCAGTGCAAAATGGTCCATACCTATATCTTTATAGCCGTTCTCAGCAAACAGTTGTTTGCCCAGGCGGTACAGGCGCAGTTTCTCTTCCACGTCCGGAAGATCATGCTCATCAAAAAGGCGTTGCCCGCGGCTGGTCCATGGCACATGCGCATAACTGTAAAATGCAACGCGGTCGGGCTTCAGCGAAATTGCCGCCCTTATCGTGTTCTCCATCATCTCCATGCTCTGGCGGGGCAGCCCGTATATCAGGTCAAAGTTGACTGACTGGTAGCCTATCTCCCTCGCCATCTCTGTGGCTCTCATCACATTTTCAAAAGGCTGTATGCGGTTAATGACCCTTTGCACTTCCGGATTATTGTCCTGCACACCATAGCTCACCCTTCTGAAGCCAAGGTCATAAAGTGTTTGCAGATGTTCTCTCGTAGTATTGTTGGGATGCCCTTCAAACCCGAATTCATGATTTTCGTGTATAATGCACTTGTCCAGTATTGCCGTCAGCAACCTCTGTAAATTTCGGGGTGAGAAAAAAGTAGGCGTACCGCCACCCAGGTGCACCTCCTTTATCACCGGCTTTTCATGCATCAGTCGCGTATACATATCCCACTCCTTCAGCAGCGCATCTATATATTCATCTTCCACAGAATGGTTGGTGGTGATCTTCTTATTACATCCGCAGTAGGTGCAAAGCGACTCGCAAAACGGGAGATGCAGGTAAAGGCTGATGCCGTCAGTGGCATTGTTTATCCTGAACTGTGCCTGCAGCATATTTTCCCAGTCGTGCACATCAAATTGTTCCGTCCAGTACGGAACGGTCGGATAGCTCGTGTATCTCGGAACCGGGACATTGTATTTTTTTAGCAAATCAAAACTTACCATAACCTTAATTTGACCGCAAATTAGACCGCGAAAGCCTTGTAAACTATGATTTCCGTCAGCTTATCTAAGATTATATAATATCAGGTGAGTCGCGCCCTATGCGGCTTATCCAGGGTATGCATAGCGCAAAAAAACATCGCAATGGTTTAGTGTGTTTGTGCATACTCCTCATCAAAATTCTGAGTTAC
>CAYNGS010000851.1:0-1515 GCA_964396625.1 uncultured Flavipsychrobacter sp. | reverse complement strand
CTTTTTTAGCCATTTCTTATTATTTTAAACTTTACTTTACTGATTTTTAGATAGTTACCCCTTTTGCACGCAATTCTTTTACGGTGCTGAGCAATCCATTTTTATTAATGGTACGAACGGCATCGGCCGTCAGCTTCAAAGTGATCCAGCGGTCTTCTTCGGGAAGAAAGAAACGCTTGGTCTGCAAATTGGGCAGGAAACGACGCTTTGACTTCTTGTTAGAGAAGGATACTTTGTTGCCTACTACCGGCTTTCTTCCTGTTACCTGACAAACGCGGGCCATGAGTTTAGATTTTTTGGGACTGCAAAGGTCTTGATTTTTTGTTTAATAGCAAAATATTTCTGAAAAATATTTACAATGTTCTTTATTGCCTTTCCAATGCAAAAAACAGAGGCTATAGTACTAGTTGTTTCTCTAAACACGGAAACGATGTCGAATTGACTTCGGAGAGCAATTTACCAACTTTTGTCATTGGCTTGCATGTATGAGCAAAAAAACATTTTAAACTCTTGTTAACCTCCGATTTTCATCTACTTAAGTAATATTTTTGTGTGTTTTTAGTCAAAAAACGGGCGAAAGACCTGATAACGAGTATAATTCTTTAAATCCGACTGGGATAAATGAAGTAAACTGACTGAAAAAAATTAAAACGGCTTAAGTTTTCCTTTTTTGAGCTTGATAGCGAGTGTATCGACAGTGTCAGAGCCCTTGATGTCGATGCGTTTGATCTCGTAAATATCCCTGGCGGGAACCTCGCTCACTTTGTTGCCTATACGAAATGCTGCCGCGATGCCCAGGTCGCTCATCAGGTCTTTCAGCTGTAAGAACAGCTCCTGGTCTGCCGGGCGGGCTCCATAGGGGTATGCGAACACTTTGTGAAACGGGAGCCCGCTGTCTTCAAATGCGTTTATGGATCGCTGCAGGGCATCGCGCAGGGCGGGCAGGTCTATGCTGCTGAAATCCTCGTGGGCATAGCCGTGCATGCCGAGCTGCACCGTGGCGGGATCGAGCTGCTGCAGCTCTTCGAGCGTCATTTTTTGGTCTACAAAGCCGGAGTCGCCTTCCTCGAGCATATGCAGTGAGCGGGCGATGATAAAGAATGTTGCCTTCCATCTAAATTCCCTGAGCAGGGGATATACGTACTCGAAATTATTGCGGTAGCCATCATCGAAAGTGAGCAGGATAGCCTTTTCCGGAAACCGGCCGTCGCCATTAACGACTGTGAGATACTCAGGCAGGGAAAGTGTGTGATACCCGTTTTTTTTCAGGAAATCCCAATGTTCGCGGAGGTTTTGAGGTGTTATGGTAAGGTCGTCGGTGAGGCCGGGCCATACACGGTGATACATGAGCACCGGAATGCCGTGACCGGCGGGTAATAACCAACTCAAATTCATGAACGCAATTTGTAACCCAATATTATCAACTATTTTTCAAAGCCCACTCCTTTGAATACAGCTTTATTTTTATGTACTTGATAAAGCCAGAATACGCAATGTTTTTGCAGATGACATAAC
>CAYNGS010000850.1:0-1516 GCA_964396625.1 uncultured Flavipsychrobacter sp. | reverse complement strand
CGCTGGCGGATGCGATGGTGTTTGAGAAGGGAGAAGAATACAGCCTTGATGACCAGAATACATCGCTGAGCCGGCTTGTGAACATGGGTACATTTAAGTTTGTCAAGAACCGGTTTGAGGCCGTCAGCGATTCGCAACTGAATGTATATTATTACCTTACTCCGCTGCCCAAAAAGTCGCTGAGATTTGAAATAGGTGCACTGACGCAAACCGATAACAGAACCGGTACCCGCGGCAGCCTGAGCTGGCGAAACCGCAATGCCTTTAAAGGGGCGGAAGAGTTACTGTTCAAAGTAAATGCAGGTATAGAAACCCAGATGAGCTCGCTGGCGCAGCCGCCTATTTATACCCTTGGCGCCACCGCGCAGCTTTCTTTCCCCCGCTTTGTCGTTCCATTTATTGATATCCAGAATACAAGCAGATACCTGCCCCGGACGGTGATACGGCTAAATGCAAACTACGAAACAGAGCTGACGCTGCTCAGCATCACGTCGTATACGGCATCGTATGGGTTTGACTGGAAAGAGGGACCGCATAAGGAACACCAATTCTACCCGATCAACTACACCTACGTATCTACAGACACCCTCAGCCACTCTGAGAGCACGCGGCTGCTATATGGCAATCTTGTTTTTAACGGTATCATACTTGGCCCTACTTATGAGTATACCTATAATTCGCAAACCGGGCCGTCGCCAAAGAGTGGTTTTTATTTTGATGGTCTTATTGATCTGTCAGGGAATGTGCTGGGGCTGGCGCAGAAGGCTGATTATAAAACGAACCCGCAGACCCTTGGTGGCATAACCTATGCGCAGTATGTAAAGCTGCAGCCGGACCTGCGTTATTATCTCCACCTGTCAAAAACGTCGACCGTAGCGTTGCGGGCATTGGTTGGGATAGGGATACCATATGGCAATTCCAGCCAACTACCGAATATCAAGCAATTCTGGGCCGGCGGCAACAGCGACCTCAGGGGGTTTGCATCGCGCCTGGTGGGGCCGGGAACATATAACGAATACACAGCAGTGTCCACGAACCAATATCCTGAAACGCTTGGGGATCTGAAACTGGAATTTAACGCTGAACTGCGGCAAAACCTGTATAAGTTCATCAACCTGGGTCTTTTCATCGATGCCGGAAACATTTGGCTCTACAACAAAAATCCAGATTTTCCGGGCGGCGAATTTGGTCCGAATTTCCTGAGCCAGCTTGCCACCGATGCGGGGTTGGGGTTGCGCTTCGACTTCAGTATTCTTTTGCTGCGGCTTGATTTCGGCTTCCCGATATACAAGCCGTGGGAGTCGAATACGGCAAGTCTTCAGTTCAATACAAATACTGCGCAGAACTTTGTATTGAATATTGCTATTGGTTATCCATTTTAGCGATTGGCCGGTCGGGAACCGGAGCATCCTTCATCTCATTCTTCCGACTGATCTTTTTCAGGATCCAGAGCGATGTTATAGCCCATATTATACCGAGACAAAAGGATGCAACAACGTCGGTGGGGTAGTGTACC
>CAYNGS010000849.1:0-1519 GCA_964396625.1 uncultured Flavipsychrobacter sp. | reverse complement strand
TAAAAAACATTGTACTGCTGGGTCACTCCGGCAGTGGAAAAACCACCCTCGCAGAGAGCATGCTGTTCGAGGCAGGTCTCACCCATCGCAGGGGCACCATAGAGGAGCGAAACACTGTTGGCGACTACACCGAACTGGAAAAAGAAAGAGGCAATTCTATTTTCTCCAAATTATTACACACCCATTGGAAAGGCTACAAGATCAATATACTCGATACACCGGGCTATGACGATTTTTCAGGCGAGGTGATCAGCGCCCTCCGCGTGGCAGATACAGGCGTTATGCTCCTCAACGCAGCCACCGGCGTGGAAGTTGGTACCGACATTATTTGGGAATACACGGAGAAGTTCAAAACGCCTGTGATATTCCTTATCAACAAGCTCGACCATCCGAAGGCAGACTTTGACAAGGCGATCCAGGAGGCTAAAAGCCACTTCGGCAGCAACGTGGTAGTCGTTCAGTATCCGCTGAATCCCGGCCTTGGGTTCAATGCCATTGTCGACGTGCTGAACATGGTAGTGTATCAGTATGCCGGTGAGGGGGCAAGGCCGCAAAAGCTCCCTATCCCCGATAGTGAGAGATCGCGGGCAGAAGCGTTGCACAAGGAGCTGATCGAATCGATCGCTTCCAACGACGAAACATTGATGGAGAAGTATTTCGACAAGGGCGGGCTCACCGAAGATGAGATGAAACAAGGCCTGCACATTTCCATGACGCGCCACGACTTGTTCCCGGTCTTCTGCGCTTCAGCCCGGCAAAACCGTGGCGTAGCCAGGCTCATGGGCTATATCGACAATGTCGTTCCCCCGGCCTGCGAAATGCCGCCCCAGGTCACAAAGAGTGGCAACACGCTTACCTGCGACAGCACGGGTCCCGTTTGCATATTCGTTTACAAGACGGTCAATGAACCGCATATCGGCGAGCTTAGCTTTTTCAAGGTTTACTCGGGTACCGTAAGAAGCGGTATGGAGCTCGTCAATGAGGGTACAGGCGTCACCGAGCGCATCAGTCAGCTCTTTGTTATGGAGGGCAATAAGCGTCAGCCGGTAAATGAGTTAATAGCTGGCGATATTGGAGCAACCCTTAAGCTGAGGAATACACACGTGAATAACACATTGCATGAAAAGGGTAATAACCTTGAGCTGCAGCCTATCATTTTCCCGGTTCCCGTGATGAGTATCGCTGTGGCCAACAGTAAAAAAGGTGAAGAGGAAAAGCTCGCTGCTGCCTTGCACCAGTTGCGCGAGGAAGATCCGACCTTGCAAATGGAAGTGTCTGCAGAACTCGGGCAGACCTTACTTCATTGTCTGGGCGATATGCACTTGTCCGTTATTAAATGGAAGCTGCAGCATGTCTATCACCTCGATGTCCAATATGCAAGACCAAGAATAGCGTATCGCGAAACCATAAGATCCCGGGCGGAGTCTGTTTACCGCCACAAAAAGCAATCTGGTGGTTCAGGTCAGTTTGGCGAAGTTGCCATGCGTATAGAGCCGTGGTATGAAGGTATGCCCGAACC
>CAYNGS010000848.1:0-1521 GCA_964396625.1 uncultured Flavipsychrobacter sp. | reverse complement strand
TTGTAATTACTTTTAAGCATTTTTTATGGCGTGATAGGTCCTCTTTTTTTTCTGACGTTTTCATGGACACCAACTAGTCGTTTTCGTCTCCGGGAGTAAATATTTCTTTGCTGCCAAAGTGTACCTGGAAACCCGATACACCCGCAGTAGTGCCAATGGGGGCGCGGATCTCGGCAGGGAATTCGGGGAATGTACTCAGATCATTTCCCAAAAACGCTGCTGTGTCTGTAAACTGTGACCCGGTAAGCTGCATTCCATCTCCCGAGTCTCCCGAAAAGCGGATGACTATACTGTCTGCTTCAATTAGGGTCGTGTCATGCCCTACTTTATTTTCTAAAGTTGATTCCATTTTTATTATTAATTGAAATTATTATCAAAATTACGCTATTTGCATATCCCATCGCCAGGCTTAAACGTTAAATGTTATATGATTTTGCCGGCTAAAGAAAAGCCCTTCCGGGCTTTTGCATCAGGGATGTAAAGAATGCATTTTTACATCGAGCTCTTCTTTTGACTCGACATTATTTTCGTCAGGAAGACAGCAGTCTACCGGGCACACAGACGCGCACTGTGGCTCATCGTGAAAACCTACACACTCGGTACACTTGTCGGTAACAATGTAATAGAGGTCGTTGGAGACCGCTTCATGGCCGTCTTCAGCATCGCTGGTGAGGCCGCTCTTGGAAGTAAAGCTCCCGGTTAACGATGTTTTGTAGGAGAATCTCCATTCATCGCCACCTGCATAAATTGCCCCGTTAGGACACTCAGGCTCACAGGCGCCGCAGTTGATACAATCTTCGGTGATTTTAATTGCCATAAGAATTATTATTTTTTTTAAAAGTAGGAAAATCGAGTGTAAAAGTAAATTTATTTATACATTTAGGAGATGATTTTAATCATTATTGACTATAACAGGTTGTTATAGTTTTGCATCATTATTTTGTCGTAAATTACAGGAAACAAACAGTATGGGATCAGCGGCGCTTATATTATTGATCATAGTGGGCATCGCATTTGCCGGAGGTGGTATTTTAGTATCTAAGGCAATAGCGAAAACGTCTAAAAATAAGAACAAAGGCGAGCCTTATGAGTGCGGTATACCTACTACGGGCACGTCGTGGATACAGTTCAATGTGGGCTACTATCTGTTTGCCCTTATTTTCCTTGTTTTCGATGTGGAACTTGTTTTTATGTATCCCTGGGCCGTTGCTGTCAAGAAGATAGGAATGGTTGGGCTTGTGGAAATTATCATATTCATGTTTATTTTGTTTATGGGGTTGTTATATGCCTGGAAAAAGGGAGCATTGAAGTGGATGTAATGACTTTGTGGCAGTGAATTTCAGATGGAGAACAAGAGATACATATTACAGATGATCAAAGACTCGGTTCGGCAGTCGGAGCCGGGTGCGACATTGATATTATATGGCTCATACGCCCGGGGAGAGGAAAGGGAAGACTCCGACATTGATGTATTAATAGTTATTGACAGCGATAAGGACAAGATTCGTTGGAAGGAAAGCG
>CAYNGS010000847.1:0-1522 GCA_964396625.1 uncultured Flavipsychrobacter sp. | reverse complement strand
GAGCGCCAGTACCGGGGCCTTGGGGAAAACAACCCGGATATCATTTATTTTCAGGTAGTCTGGCCTGAAATCGTGCCCCCACTGAGATATGCAATGCGCCTCATCTACCGCTATCATACTCACATCGAACTCGCCGATGTAGTCGTTGAACAATTCGGTCTGCAGCCGTTCCGGAGAAACATAGAGCAGTTTGTACGCTCCCTGCATCGTGTTTTCCAATATCCGCTTCACGTCATTGTAGTGCATACCCGAGTGCAGGCAGGCGGCCGAAACATCCTGTTCTTTAAGCCGCCTCACCTGGTCCTGCATCAATGCTATCAATGGCGAAATAACGAGGCAGAATCCATCTTTTATCAAAGCCGGCACCTGGTAGCAGATCGATTTGCCGCCGCCAGTAGGCAGCAGCGCAAGTGTGTCGCGATTGTCGAGCACACTTCCTATAATGTCCCGCTGCAGTGGCTTAAACGCATCGTAACCCCAATATTGCTTTAGTATCTTTTCCGGCAAGTTGTTATTATTAGAAGTTTATTGTTATCATCTATTTTTTACCGTCTGCCTGAGTTATAGGGTTATCAACAAAAAGCGGCTTCATTCCGTTGTTCCACAACTGCGATTTTGCTTCTTTGTTTTGTTCCAGCTCAGCTATACCAAGCGTGGGCAACCATATGCATCCAGCAAAACGATTCGGCTCATTAAGCCTGAACGAAGCAGATATCCCAAGGTTTACCGGGATTATCCCGATCAAAAATATTATTTTCGGATCGAGTTGTTCGCGCAGCCGGTGCCACGCCAACCGGGTATCACTGCCTATTTTGATCAGGTTGTATTTGCCAACCTCCAGCTTACACGCTTCCAGCATTTTATGCAATTGCACGTCCTCTGGGCTGTTGTGCTCATAGTCTACGCTAATTACGAGGACCGGTTTCGGCGTGTGGCCATTAGTAATATCGGCTACATCCTGCCAATACACATCATAAGCAGCATCTACAATGTTTGAATTAATAACATTAATATTATTACTCATGTAGTTTTAGTTTGCGTACAGCCACTATTTAATAAGTCGCCGAAAAAGTTGTTTCTTTGTGCGAAAATAAGCTTAAAAATAAGCTTCATTATATTAATTTAATTTCGGCATTATGAGTGTTTCTGCATTAGATATTAACGTGAAGATGGTTGAAAAAAGCCGGCTGCATGAAGTTGACGCATTGAACATCAATTTTGGCAAGCATTATTCCGACCACATGCTAATTGCTTATTATGAAAATGGTGCGTGGAATCCGCCCGAAATAATGCCGTTTCATAACCTTTATTTCAGTCCTGCTACCACATTCCTTCATTATGGGCAGGCTATATTTGAAGGAGTAAAGGCTTACAAAGATCCGGAAGGCAAACCGATCATTTTCCGTCCTTATGACAACTGGCAGCGCATGAACCGCTCTGCCGCTCGTATGGCGATGCCCGAGGTTCCTGAAGATATTTTTATCGGCGGTATGCGCCGCCTTGTGGAGATAGACCAGGCATG
>CAYNGS010000846.1:0-1525 GCA_964396625.1 uncultured Flavipsychrobacter sp. | reverse complement strand
TGTATTGGCGCACCGCTGCCAACTTTGGGTTTAAGACCAACACAACTCCTTTCTTAATGCTGGCCCGGTCCCTGCCGCTGAACATACCCACAAAGCACAAAGAAAACCTGACCCAGATAGAAGCATTGTTCTTCGGGCAGGCAGGAATGCTGGATGCTGACTTTGCCGACGACTATCCGCGCGAGTTGCAGCGAGAGTATGATTTCCTCCGGAAGAAGTACAAACTGAAACCCATTGCAGGTCATCTCTGGAAGTTTTTACGCATGAGGCCGGCGAACTTTCCCACGGTGCGCATCGCACAGTTCGCCGCCCTTGTACATAAATCGTTGCACCTGTTTTCTCAGATAATCGAGACCCACTCTGTACAGGAGGTAGAGCCATTGCTCAATGTTACGGCCAGCAGCTATTGGGATGATCATTTCCAGTTCGATGCGGCGCAGAAGCAGAAGACGCCGAAGTCTCTCGGCAAGTCGTCGGTTCAGAATATTATTATCAATACCATAGCGCCCATACAGTTCCTGTATGCCGCGCGGCAGGGTACACATGCCCTGCAGGAGCGCGCGCTGCAATTGCTGGAAGCTGTGCCTGCTGAGAAGAACAACATAACCCGGCTGTGGGATGAAAACGGCTGGCAGGCGGGAAATGCCGCGCAGTCGCAGGCCCTGCTGCAGTTATACAATAACTACTGCAGCGCCAAACGGTGCCTCGACTGCACCATCGGACTGAATATTATACGTTCGGCCAATTAAAAAGAATGGTCCTTTTGCAATCGGGATGGAAGCTTTGATGCACCGGGCAGGTGATGGCTATCTGCTCTATGCGCTTTTTCTCTTCATCACTGTAAGGGCCGCTTTTTGGGAAGCTGATCTTCACCACCACTTCTCCTATTCTGCGCGGGTTCGATACCATTATCTTCTCTACCTCGCACTCTGCGCCATCAATATTTATGCTCGGTGCCACGATCGCTATCGTGGTAAGGATGCAGGTGGCTAGTGAGGTGGCCATAAGGTCTGTAGGAGAGAAACGGTCGCCCTTGCCGTGGTTATCCACCGGCGCACTGGTTTCAATGGTGCTGCCCGAACGCAGGTGGGTCGCTATGGTATGCAGTTCGCCGCTATAAACAACTTTTGATGTCATCGCACTTTTTTTGTTAAAATTACGAAGTCTGGCGCGGTTGGCCCCAAAAATGTGGTGTTCCATATTGGAAATATTCAGTAACTTACGCTTTGTTATTTCTATGAAGGCTATGATCAGAACGCTGATTTTATTGGTGGCTTCCTCTTTTGCCACTACTTTAACCCATGCGCAGGCTATTCACCCTTCCGACTCCGCAAAAAAGATCGCTTCATCGCAGGTAATGTTAAAGCCAAAGGGGCCGAAACCCATAAAACACGAGGTCAGTCTTGGACTAAGGATTAACAGCGATGGCTGGAGCGTTTATTCGGATATTGGCAAAGTAAAAACGCAGGACATAAAACATAGTGATATGTTTTATAACGTCCGTTTCTGGCAGATCGAGTTGACC
>CAYNGS010000845.1:0-1528 GCA_964396625.1 uncultured Flavipsychrobacter sp. | reverse complement strand
CACTCCATAGCTGCGCAGGGTGGCATCAATGCCGCCAAGAATTACCAGAACGATGGTGACAGTGTCTACCGTCTTTTTTATGATACGATAAAGGGAGGTGACTACCGTTCGCGCGAAGGTAATGTGCATCGCCTGGCCGAGGTGAGTGCAAGCATCATTGATCAATGCGTGGCGCAGGGTGTGCCCTTCGCGCGCGAGTATGGCGGTCTGCTGAGCAACCGCTCGTTTGGCGGTACGCAGGTGCAGCGTACTTTCTACGCTGCCGGACAAACGGGCCAGCAACTGCTCATTGGCGCCTACCAGGCGCTGGAGCGCCAGGTATCGCTGGGCAATGTGACCCAGTACTCCCGGCACGAAATGCTGGAGATAGTGATGATAGACGGTAAGGCACGTGGTATCATAGCGCGCAACCTGGTGACGGGTGAGCTGGAGCGCCACTTCGGGCATGCAGTGCTATTGTGCACGGGCGGCTATGGCAATGTATTTTACCTCTCTACAAATGCAATGGGCAGCAATGTAACCGCAGCCTGGAAGGCACACAAGCAGGGTGCTTACTTTGGTAATCCCTGCTACACGCAGATACACCCCACCTGCATACCCGTGACCGGCGACCATCAGTCGAAACTGACGCTGATGTCTGAATCGCTGCGTAATGACGGGCGCATATGGGTGCCAAAACAAAAAGACGACAAACGCAAGGCATTTGATATACCGGACGAAGAAAGAGATTATTACCTGGAAAGAAGGTATCCTGCATTTGGCAACCTCGTGCCACGCGACGTGGCCAGCCGTGCCGCTAAAGAACGTTGTGATGCGGGCTTTGGCGTAGGCTCCTCTAAAATGGCCGTGTACCTCGATTTTGCTTCGGCCATAGACCGGTATGGACATGTGGAGGCACATAAGTCGGGCAACACTACTGCAGATAAAGAAACGATCAGAACACTTGGCAAGGCTGTAGTAAAAGAAAAATACGGCAACCTTTTTGAGATGTATGAAAAGATAACCGGCGAAAACCCTTATGAACAGCCGATGCGCATATACCCGGCCGTGCATTATACCATGGGTGGCTTGTGGGTGGACTATGAACTGATGACCAATGTGCCGAACCTGTATGCGCTCGGCGAAGCCAATTTCAGCGACCACGGCGCTAACCGCCTGGGCGCATCGGCGCTGATGCAGGGGCTGGCGGATGGCTATTTTGTGATCCCTTACACCCTCGGCAACAACCTTGCAGACGATATACGCACGAAGGCGATACCTACCTCCCACCCTGCTTTTGAACAGGCAGAGAAAGATGTGAATGACAGGATCAACCGCCTGATGAACATTAAGGGTAAGGAAAGCGTGGAAAGCTTTCACAAGCGCCTGGGAAAAATAATGTGGGACAAGTGCGGCATGGGGCGCAATGCACAGGGGCTGAAGGAGGCGATAGAGGAAATAAAAGCGCTGCGTAAAGAATTCTGGAGCAATGTGCGCATACCCGGCAGTGCAGATGAATTTAACCCCGAGTTGGATAAAGCCGGGCGTG
>CAYNGS010000844.1:0-1529 GCA_964396625.1 uncultured Flavipsychrobacter sp. | reverse complement strand
ACTGCGCTGGGCCATGGAGTTTATGCCTGATGCTATTGCCCAAAACGTGGAGCCGGTATGCACCGATGCAATGGCTTTCATAGATAAGAATACGCGTAACTACGACCTTATATTCATAGATGTGTTTAACGGCAGGGTGGTACCTGATTTTGTATTCACTCCGGTGTTTCTGGGGCATTGCCGCAACAGCCTTGCGCCTGGTGGGCATGTGGCATTCAACTACATCGTAAACGAAGAGCGGCAGTGGGAAAAAGTGAACAATATATTTTCTTCTGCCTTCCCCGGCAGCCACGTGCTCGATCGCGGTATCAATAGAATACTGATCGGCGGGATTTAGTTTTCGGTTTATAGTCAGCTCGGTTTTTTATCAACCCGGTCACAACCCGAAAACTTAGAGCATTTTTATTTCCGGTATTCGCGTAAAATGCTAAGT
Organism: uncultured Flavipsychrobacter sp.; assembly: GCA_964396625.1. Taxonomy (GTDB): domain Bacteria; phylum Bacteroidota; class Bacteroidia; order Chitinophagales; family Chitinophagaceae; genus Nemorincola. The sequence goes on along the minus strand of CAYNGS010000844.1, from coordinate 1,096 downwards.
GTTAGTTGTTTTGAGCGGAAGATCATACACGATGCAGGTAGCGGCAATAAAAATATCCCGAAAGGCAAGTCAACGAATCAATAATTTACAGATCAACCAAGCGACAAAGTAACTTACAATTCCAGCTTCGCGCTCTGTATGCGAAGCACTTTGCGGTTTTTCTTTTGTACACGCATTTTTTCCGGTACCAGTTTCAGTATCTCGTCCATGAGCGTTTGCAGCACACCCATGCGCACAAAGTGGCCATTCGTGACAAGGCTTATTTCGCGTACAGGTTCGGGCGCCTCAAAATAACGTATGTGCTCTATCTGGTCTTCGTTGAATTCGAGTGTGGCCAGTTCGGGCAGAATAGACATGCCACCATTCTTCTCTACCATCTTGCGCAGTGTCTCCACATTGCTCGATTCGTAGCGATATGGCCGCTCGGCCTGCAGCTTCTGTATCTGGTCGCTGCATAGATTAATGATCTGGTTGCGCATGCAATGTCCCTCGTTGAGCAGCCAGATGCGGTCGAGCGAAATATCGGCGGGGGTGATGAGGCGTTTTTTGAGCGCCTTCTCTCCATCGGAGAAATAGCCGACAAATGGCTCATAAAACAGCGGGTATTCTTTTATCCCGTTCTCTTCAAGTGGGGTGCTTACCAGCGCAGCATCTATTTCATTGTTTCGCAGTGCGGCGATGATCTGACCTGTTTCCATTTCATTTACGCGCAGCTTCATTTCCGGAAAACTCTTTGCGTAGTTTTCCAGCAGTGCAGGCAGAATGTTTGGCGCCACAGTAGGTATGGCCGCGAATTTGAATGTGCCGGATAATATTTTTTGCTGGCTTTGTATCAGTTCGTGTATGCGCTCACACTCTGCCAGTGCCACACGGGCTTGCTCCACAATTATGGCGCCCATGTCGGTTACAGCTATGGGGTGTTTATTCCGGTCGAATATTCTTACGCCCAGCTCATCCTCCAGTTTCTGGATCTGCATACTGAGTGTTGGCTGGGTAACAAAACATTTTTCAGCTGCCGCCACAAAGCTTTTATAAGTGGCAACGGCAACAACATATTCGAGTTGAGTGATGGTCATGTGTGATAAATTATATTACA
>CAYNGS010000843.1:0-1531 GCA_964396625.1 uncultured Flavipsychrobacter sp. | reverse complement strand
GTAACTGCTGGTGCTGCCACGCTGCTTGCCTGCGCGACCCAACTGGGTTGGGCTGTTTTCGCCGGAACGGTCCTGGAGCGCCTGTGCAACAGAATTTGCGGGGAACTTATTTGAGCCAACGTAGGTGGCGCTTACATCGTCAAGATAATCCGTTGTGGTGAGGCGGTCGGCTATTTCCAGTGTCAGGTTCACGCCGCCTTTAAGCCACATTTTTGCCCCGATACCTATAGGGAAGCAAGGGCTCACATTGCTGTACTTCCGGTCGCTGAAACCCGCATTTTGTCCTTCGGTGCCCAACGGCTGCAGGTAATACTTAGTGCCGTTGTACATGGTGTAAGGATTGTAATAAAATGCGCCAATACCACCGGTAAGAAAAGGTGTGAACCTGTGATATTTATCGCCTGTAACGAAGCTGAAAAAATTAAATTCCGCCTGCAGGGCAAATTCAAAAACCGGGCTCTGAAAGTTCAGGTTGCGCGCTTTATCAAACGGGTCGCTATTGAACTTATCATCATAGCCTACCTTGGTATAATCGGCAACGGCCTTTACCGAGATATAACGGTTCATGTGTTTGCGAACATAAATGCCGCCTGCGGGGCCGATAGTATTGAAGCCATAATGCGGGTTAAGATCTCCGAAGTATTGAGAACCACCGAGGGCTATGCCCACTTCCAAAGAGGTAAAATACGACTGTGCCTGCACCCCGGAAACGGAGAACAGGGCACAAAAACACACAAAGGCGGCGGCTATATTGCGCATATAATTAATACTAAAACGGCAAAAGTATGTTTTTATTGTGTCCGCCAAAGCTTTTTTTGGGGAGGATATTCCGGCTCAATTTTCCCCGATATAACTATCCTGCCAGGGAGGTGGCCAAATTGGTTAAATTAATATAGGGTTGGCATTTTATTGCCAACCCTATGCAAACCAGTCAAATACACACAATTGACTATTGTTCTACAACAATATGGAATACCTGGCTTCCGGCATCAGAATATAGGTTCAGGATATACATACCATTTGCAATATTATTATTCAGTTGAATCCTTTCGTTGATACTGCCGGATTGGGTGGCGATCTTGTTATTATAGATGACCTGGCCCAGCATGTCGGTGATCTCTACAGAAACTTCGCCGCTTGTTTTACCGATCGTGCCCCTGAGTGTGAAAATACCCTTGTTCGGATTAGGTACGATCTGAACGTCAGTGCCGGTTGTAACTTGTTTTACACCCACATTGCTCACATGTATCGTTTCAGTGCCTGAGCCTTGTATACCTGCACAGCCTCCGCTGCTGGTCACCTGGCAGCTTACGATGTCGAGGTCATTGAAGTTGCTGCTGGTGTATGAAGCAAATACGGCACCCGGTACGGTTACGTTATTTACAGTCCACTGGTAGGTGGGTGCCGGTCCGCCGTTGGTCACCGTTGCTGTCAAGGTCAGGCTCTCTCCCCTTGCGATATTGGCTGTCGGATCGGCAGCAATGCTCACGGATGGTGTGAGGGCGTTATCCACTTCCATATTGATGTTGTC
>CAYNGS010000842.1:0-1532 GCA_964396625.1 uncultured Flavipsychrobacter sp. | reverse complement strand
CCACAGCAATGGAAACTGACAGATTCAGTGATATCAACAGCGGGAGTTATTATTGCGAGTTATGTACTGGCTGGTGACGTGAAGATAGGGTCGTATGTGAACTGATCTATTGTACAGAGAAGAGCAAACACAGAAGCCACTGCAACGCAGTGGCTTCTGTGTTTTTATATTTTTCCGCTTTTAGAAATTCGTTAACGCGGATGTGCCCTTGCTATTGTGACACCCTCTGAACTAACAGACGTCCTCCCATAGCTCAATGCTGTTTCCCTCCGGATCAAGGATGTGAACAAATTTGCCGTAGTCGTAAACAGCTATTTCATCAATAATGGTTACACCATCGCGTTTTAGCTGTTCCACCAGCTCTTCGAGATGTTCCACCCGATAATTGATCATGAAGTCCTTTTTTGAAGGCTCAAAGTACTTGGTGTCGCTTTTAAATGCTCCCCAAACCGTCGTCCCTTCCTTGCTTGGATCTTCGGCGTCGCGCCATTTGAACATGGTGCCATATTTTTCCATTGGCAATCCCAGATTTTGAGCATACCAGTCTTTCATTTTCTGCGGGTCATCGCACTTAAAGAAGATGCCCCCTATTCCGGTTACTTTTTTCATTTTAATTTGTTCGTTATGTTGTTTTGTAATGTTTTTTATGATAGCTATCGCAAAGGGTAAAATTATAAAACTTTTTTGCATCAGAAGATCAGGCAGTGGTCGCCGTCTTGTTTTTTCGCCTGAGGATCAGTGCTGCTATGAGTGATACAATTATGCCCACCGGCAATATTTCTGCATAGGTCATGAGCGTAAAGAATAAGGGGCTCTTATACATTTCACGATAAGAATCCATTTGCTTTAATTTTTCTGCCATCTGCGCCTCGCTGGCGCCCGAGGCTTTCACCTCTTTGATCATATGAGCAGAATATTTTTCCATAAAATCAGGGAACACGTACTTATATTCCAGGGCCCAGGTAATAACATAAATCGTAGAAGCGATAAGCGCTATATACAAGCCGATAAGGAAGGCCTTGCCGAAAGTTACCGTGCCGCCATTATGCTTGTCGCGGAAATTTTTGATGCCTACAAATATCATCGAGAATGCCAATATCATGGAGGCATACCCTATGACCATGCTTGTATTGTAATCCTTGTGTTCATCAACGACGAGGATACTAATACACATCAGGGTAGAAACAATGGCACCGGCTATAAGCCCGCAGGTAATTACGATCTTTTTCATAAGTTTTATTTTATGGCTCAAATATTGGCAAAAAACACCACAGTGAGGTCATACTTTTGGGTGATTTTTGCGTTGAATGCGGCACTTTCATGCTTTCGTATTACCGGGCTTAGCTTACCAGGCCCAGTTTTCTGGCTTTGTCCACCGCCTGGGTCCTCCGTTTCACGTCCAGCTTCATAAACAGGTTTGAAGTATGTGTCTTTACGGTATTCAGCGACACAAACAGGTGCCCGGCAATTTCCTGGTTGCTTTGCCCCATTGCCATTAGCTGGAGCACTTCCAATTCCCGGTTGCTGATGCC
>CAYNGS010000841.1:0-1532 GCA_964396625.1 uncultured Flavipsychrobacter sp. | reverse complement strand
AGTTCTGATAAGTACCGTAAGACGTGAATTTGAATTTGCAGTCGTAGCCGGGTTTACACTTACCTATCAGCCGTCCGCCGGAGCCGACACGAGTATCTATGTTGGCGACTCAGTTCAGTTCCATGCGTCTGGCGCCGTTTCCTACCATTGGACCCCGGGCAGTTACCTGACAGACGCGACCATATCAAACCCGGTCGGCCACTTTACTGACCCCGGGATATTCACATACGTGCTTCATGGCATCAGTGATTCAGGATGCACCGGCTACGATACACTTATAGTAAATGTGCTGGAGCGCTCAGAGATGATGCTTCCTAATGCTTTTACGCCAAACGGCGACGGTATAAACGACATGCTGGTGCCCCTGCCTGTTAAAAACAGTACACTGCAGGCATTCAAAGTTTATGACCGTAAATTCCAGCTTATATATAGCGGCACCGGTGCAAATTGCGCCTGGGACGGCAAGCACAACGGTGTGAAGCTGGACATGGGCAGTTATTTCTGGGAAGTGGTCTATACCGACAACTCCGGGAAAACCCGAAATTCAAAAGGCACCGTGACGCTTATACGGTGACAGCCTCTTTTTACTTATCATTTTTTCGCCGTATTTTGCGCCTCGCCTGCCGGGTTTGGCAGGCATGACATAATCAGATATGAATTTTCAACTCACAGAAGAGCATAAAGCAGTCCAGTTGGCGGCGCGCGATTTCGCGAGGAACGAACTGCTTCCCGGCGTTATAGAACGCGATGAAAAACAAAAATTTCCGGCCGAGCAGATAAAAAAACTGGGAGAGCTCGGTTTTCTCGGCATGATGGTAGATCCTAAATACGGCGGATCAGGCATGGACACTATATCCTACGTCCTTGCTATGGAAGAGATATCTAAAATAGATGCTTCGGTATCAGTATGCATGAGCGTTAACAACTCGCTGGTGTGCTGGGGCCTGGAGAAATATGGCAACGAGGAGCAAAAGCAAAAGTACCTGACCGTACTCGCCAGCGGCCAGAAGATCGGAGCGTTCCTCCTCAGCGAGCCGGAGGCCGGATCTGATGCTACTTCCCAGCGTACGACTGCAGAGGACAAAGGAGATCATTATGTGCTCAATGGCACTAAAAACTGGATCACCAACGGCAATTCAGCCTCGTATTACCTTGTGATCGCACAAACTTATCCCGAAAAAGGACATAAGGGCATCAACGCCCTTATTGTTGAAAAAGACTCGCCCGGAGTTACCGTTGGCGCTAAGGAAAATAAGTTGGGTATCCGCGGCAGTGATACACACAGCATCATGTTCCAGGATGTGAAGGGACCTAAGGCCAACAGGATCGGCGACGATGGTTTCGGCTTTACGTTTGCCATGAAGGTATTGGCCGGTGGGCGTATTGGCATTGCTTCGCAGGCTTTAGGAATCGCCAGCGGCGCTTACGAGCTGGCCTTGAAGTACTCGAAAGAGCGCAAGGCGTTCGGCACTGAAATATCAAACCACCAGGCGATCGCTTTTAAACTGGCCGACATGGCCACCGAAATTGAA
>CAYNGS010000840.1:0-1534 GCA_964396625.1 uncultured Flavipsychrobacter sp. | reverse complement strand
TTACATTGGAGTAGACATAAAAGGTAACCGGATATACACCGGGGCAAAGGCAGCCCTTGAGTAGGGGTTGAGCAACGTTGCGTTTCTGCGTATACATATCGGGCAGATAACTGAATACTTTGCAAAAGACGAGGTGGACGAAATATGGATCATCTTCCCCGATCCCTTCCTGAGAAAGGGTAAGGCGAAGAATCGCCTCACACATGCCCGCTTTCTTCATGCCTATCAGCAGATATTAAAGCCCGGTGCACGCATAAACCTGAAAACGGATTCGAAAGAACTGTACGATTTCACGCTCGAGACCATTGGAGAGCAGGGGTGCCTGGTGCATGAGAACATAGCCGACATCTATGGTAAAGGCATGGCTACAGGGCCATTGGCGATACAGACCTTTTACGAACGAAGCCATCTCGCCGAAGGCCGGACCATTTATTTCGTTTCGTTTTCGCTACCGACGGGGCCCATAGCAATTCCGGAGCGGTTTCGCGACAGCGAGGAAGTAACAAATGAAGATTCCAGTGGAAGAGGGTAAAGATTATTATATTTTGCCCGACGGGCTGTTTGTGTTTACAGCCGCTTATCTGCTGGAACGTGGCTATTGCTGTGGTAATGGTTGCTTGCATTGTCCGTATAATTACGTCAATGTGCCTGAACCAAAAAAAACACAACTGATTATTAAACGTGGTGCAAATGAAAGCCGGAAAGAAGGATAAAGAAAGTATTTACGATGCCATCTATGACATAGTGCGCTGTGTGCCTAAGGGGCGTGTAACCAGCTATGGCGCTGTGGCAGCCGCCGTAGGGGCAGCGTCCGGCGCGCGTGTGGTGGGCTATGCCATGAACAACTGTGTGGGTGTAAAACCTAAAGTGCCCGCCCACCGTGTGGTGAACCGCAATGGTTGGTTAACCGGCAAACATCACTTCACCCCTCCCGAAAAAATGCAGCAGTTGCTGGAGAAAGAAGGCATCGAGGTCGTCGACGACAAAGTAGTCGCATTTGACCGCCTGTTCTGGGATCCGATGAGGGAGTTGTGATCACCTCACCTCACCCGGGCCCCACCGTCACGCAGGTTTGCCCTTTGTATACTCTATATATTGCATCAACAGCGGCGAAATCTCAGGCGTTTTCAGGGCCTCATAATCCATATACTCCAGCCGGGTGGGTGAATAGTTGACCTTCGCCGACGAATCATCGGTTGCGTTGACTTCCCTTGTAACCGACAGAATACCTAACCGCTCATCGGATATCGGGTGATAATTGATCATGCTGTCGGTACGCGACAAAGCGTGACAATGCTCTTTTTGCTGCGCCTCGCTTTCCGGCGCAACAATAAAGCCGACCTCGTTTGGCCGACCATGCTGTTTGTCTAAAAGTGCGGCAAGTGATGTTAGTTTTTCGTAGTTCATAAAAGTGTCGTTTTGAGTAACAACAATTTACAAATTTTTGGTCAAATGGCCAAACCGTTAAACTAAGGATGGGCGGCAACCCATTGCGCTCCGTCTACAAAAAATTCCTTATTCCAGATGGGCACGG
>CAYNGS010000839.1:0-1537 GCA_964396625.1 uncultured Flavipsychrobacter sp. | reverse complement strand
CCGGCTCGACGGGCATTTTGTTCAGGGCCATGTGGACACTACCGCAACATGCAAGGAAAAAAAAGCGATGGATGGCAGCTGGCTCTTCAGAATTCGTTTCCCAAAAAAATATGCGGCTCTCGTTATAGAAAAAGGCTCGGTTTGTATCAACGGTGTGAGCCTTACCGCATTCAACGTCGAGAAGGATGAATTCACAGTATCGGTCATTCCGTATACATACACCCACACAAATTTTCACGCGATAGATGAAGGCTATACGATGAACATCGAATTTGATATGTTGGGAAAATACTTACTGAGAAGTGAACACCTGAATTCGCAAAAGAAAAAATGATCGTAGATTCCCAAAGTGCTACCGGCTCAGTGTGGCTACGATCGATCTGATCTCATTACCGTCTGCAATATGGTTGACTCCCTTGGACACAAGCGCTGAGCTGTGGTATTCATTTGCCCCCGTCTGCCCGGCCAATAGCGCGATATTGGACGATCTAACGCTGCCGCCAGGCATAATAATAATACGTCCTGCTGACCGGGCAATCAGTTGCGATATCAGTTTCGCGCCCTCAAGAGCAGTCTTACACAGGCCCGACGTGAGGATGCGTGTACAGCCAGCCGATATTACATCTTCCAGTGCAACGAACGCATCAGGAGTACCATCAAAAACTTTGTGACAGGTGACGGCCATCGGGTGGGCCCACTCAACAATTCGCTTTAAATTATCAGCATCGATGTGGCCGCCCGGGAGCTGGATGCCGGTAGCGATACCCGGACAGCCGAGTTCTCTGCACACCAGTATGTCCTTTTTTATTATTGCCAGTTCATCGGTGTCATAAATGAAATCACCACCCCGGGGCCGGATCATGGGAAAAACAGGAATGGAAATTTTGTTGAGCGCATACTGAATGACGCCATAGCTCGGTGTCGTGCCGCCTTGTAAAGGGTCGGAACAAAGCTCGATCCGTGAAGCTCCGTTTTTTTCGGCAATGAAACACGACTGTATATTATAAGCGCAAACCTCAAGTATCATAGCCTCACGAATAAAGGTACGCGGACTGAATTATTTTATCCTCATTTCCACTTCGCACGGAGTAGGAGAAGCCTTTCTGTAGGGCATAGGCGCCGTATTCCCCTCTTTTGTTGAGCGCAAGAAACCCAACCTGGAAATCATTGAGCCCCCGGGGATTCTTTGCTGCGATCCGCTCAATTGCCTTTTTACAGGCCGCTTCGGGGGCCAGCCCCTGCCGCATAAGTTCCACCACGAGGTGAGACCCTACTATGCGTATCACTTCTTCTCCCACCCCCGTGCTGGTAGCTGCTCCAACCTCGTTGTCTACATATAGACCTGCGCCGATGATAGGGGAGTCTCCCACGCGTCCGCGCATTTTGTAGGCCATGCCACTCGTAGTGCAGGCACCGCCAAGGTTGCCGTTCTTGTCCATGGCCACCATACCAATGGTATCGTGATTCTTGCTGCCACCGGGCATCACATTTTCTATGTTCTTTACGGGCTCATATTTCGATGTCTTCAGCCATTCCT
>CAYNGS010000838.1:0-1555 GCA_964396625.1 uncultured Flavipsychrobacter sp. | reverse complement strand
AAGTGCCCTTAGCATCTTTGCTGCAAGCCTTAGTGCAGTGTCCGCCTTTTTTGCAACATGCCTTATTTTGTGCTATTGCACCACCTGATAACAAAGCAACCGCTACAAACAATAATGTGAGTTTTTTCATTTTTTTTGATTTAGAGATCAAAGATAAAGAATAAATTACAAATAGCAATATTACCTCTATTGAACATTAACTTACCCTTAGCGTTTTATAAAACGGGCGTAATATGTGCCAGAACGGTTACTCCGCCTTTCACGGCATCGCCGATCTTCACGTCCACTTTTGTGCCAACAGGTAGGAAAACATCTACCCGCGAACCGAAACGGATAAACCCAAACTCGTCGTTTTGCTTGACGAGATCGCCCTCTTTTACGTAGAAACGTATCCTGCGCGCCAATGCTCCTGCAATTTGCCTCATAAGCAGGTCTCCGTTATCGTTACCAATGACAATTGTGGTACGTTCGTTTTCGGTAGACGACTTTGGGTGCCATGCCACCAGGTACTTACCGGGATGATACTTCATATATTTTATCTCGCCGCTGACCGGATTCCTGTTCACATGCACATTTACGGGCGACATAAAAATGGATACCTGCAGGCGCTTGTCCTGGAAATATTCGGGCTCGTAGGTTTCTTCTATCACTACTACCTTACCATCGGCAGGGCAAATGATCTTATCCTCGCCATGCACCATATTGCGCAGCGGCAGGCGAAAGAAAGCAAGAACCCAAAACCATAATAGGAACAACACTAAAGTGATGAGGGCAGTGAGCCAAAACCAGGAGACCGATATAAAATGGTTGGCCATCCAGCCGAGAACGATCCATAAAATGGTGGCTATAACGATGTATTTATATCCTTCGCGGTGAATTCTCATAAGTATGCCAATTGGAACGTAAAGGTAACAAAAATTGAAGGGGTTGGTCAGCGCATAAAATAATTCACATAGAGAAATGCAAACGGGGCTGCTATGAGCAGGGAGTCAAAACGATCGAGGGCGCCACCATGCCCCGGCATCAGGTTGCCGGAATCTTTTACGTCTGCCATCCGCTTCAGTTTCGATTCCAGCATGTCGCCAAGTGTGCCGGCGATCGTAGCACAGAGCGCAAGCATTATCCAATCAATCATTCTGAACCTGTGCGTGAAGTAGCCGCACAATGCCGCACCGGCCATTGTCAGCACCACACCACCGATCGTGCCCTCCCAGGTCTTCTTAGGCGAGATCGGCGAAAAAGGCGTTTTTCCGATAAACGAACCGACCAGGTATGCAAATGTATCGTTCGACCATATCATAATGATGAGTGCAAGGGGCAGGGCAAGATCCTGCAGCCGCATATCCAGCAGCAACAAAACGGGAAGAGATATGTAAAACAAACCGCCGATGGACTGGAGCGTAGCTGCCAGCGAACTCTTTTTTGACAGCACGCCCGCCAGCAGGAGCGTGGCCGGCACCACGGGCATCAGCCGCCAAAGCAGTAGTGGCCACTGTATAGCAGACGAGTCAAGAAGGTGTCCGAGAAAAAGGTCTGGTATGAGGATAACCAACCC
>CAYNGS010000837.1:0-1568 GCA_964396625.1 uncultured Flavipsychrobacter sp. | reverse complement strand
TCTGAAGGCCATGGTGTACAAGGATCTGAAGGATACCGCAAAGGCTATATCCAACTTCCAGACGGCAATACAGGTATCGCCCGACTATCACGACGCCATGGTGCAGCTTGGCCTGCTCTATATCGACAAAAAAGACCCTATAGGGCTCAAGTATCTTGATAACGCATTCAAGTTAGACAGCACCGATGTTTTTCCGCTTTTTGCCAAAGGGGTATATTACCAGGACATAAAAGACTATGAACCGGCAAAGCAGGAATTCAGGGACTGTATCATTCGCGACCGGCATTATGTAGATGCCTATTTTAACATGGGCTACATTCTGATGCAGCAAGACTCAGTTGATAAGGCATACAGGCAATATAACATTGTGACACAGATAGACCCGACAAACCCGGCCGCGTACTTCAACCGGGGCCTTTGCAGCGAGATGATGGACAGTTTGAAGAAAGCCGTAGCAGATTACCGGCAGGCCCTGGCAATAGACTCGTCGTACACCAGCCCGAAAGAAGCGCTAAAAAGACTGAAGGCAAGGTAAATAGTTGAATTGGGGGGAATTGGGTTCCAACTCCTGTAGTCGGTAAAAAAAATATATTGCCTATTTAGACAGATCAAAAACAACAACAAATTCAAAATGACAAATCAACCCCTAATTCATAATTCCCAATTCCTAATCCCAAATTCCCAAAAAAGATGCCAATAATAGCTCCATCAATGCTCTCAGCCGATTTTTTGAAGCTCGGTGAGGAAATAGACATGATAAACAACAGCGAGGCCGATTGGTATCACCTCGATGTGATGGACGGACAGTTTGTACCCAACATCAGTTATGGTATGCCCATCATCGCGCAGATGAAAAAACGGGCTACGAAGACCTTCGATGTGCACCTGATGGTCGTGGAGCCGCAGCGTTATCTCGAAGACTTTAAAAAAGCCGGTGCCGACTACCTTACCGTGCACTACGAAACGGGCTATCACCTGCACCGGACGCTTACATCTATACGGGCACTGGGCATGAAGGCAGGCTTGTCTATCAATCCACACACACCTGTGCAGATGGTGCAGGATATTATACACGAAATAGACCTCCTGCTTGTCATGAGCATCAACCCCGGATTTGGCGGGCAAAAGTTTCTGCCACTGACTTATAAGAAGATCCGCGAGGCCAAAGAACTGATAGTAAAAGCCGGCAGCAACACCCTCATAGAAATAGATGGCGGTGTAACGCTGGAGAACGCTGCCGATATAGTGGCCGCAGGCGCCGATGTATTGGTTGCCGGCAACACCGTTTTTTCCTCCCCCGACCCTGCCGGTATCATAAAAAAATTGAAACAGGTGGGAAAATAAAACTAAATTGAAGGCGTTTAATAGGCAATATGCTTCAAAAGCAGTCATTTCTAACCGTATTACTATTGTTTTCATTCATTGCAGGGTTTGCGCAACACGGTGTTGTAACCGGCGTTGTGCGCGATGAAAAAGGAAAACCGATGGAACAGGCCGTAGTGGCCGACGAGGTAACCGGCATAGGCACATATACGAATGCAAAAGGCTTTTACACACTTGAGGTCACG
>CAYNGS010000836.1:0-1569 GCA_964396625.1 uncultured Flavipsychrobacter sp. | reverse complement strand
ATTTAGTTGATTGACGTCATTATTGGAAGGAGAGGCCGAATTCATTGTGAAAGATATTAGCGCCGGGGGGGGGTGTCAAAAAAAGAGAAGCTGTCTCCATAGTTTGAGACAGCTTCCTCTTGCTTTTGACTCCGGTTAGTTGCAGACCATTTGCCACTCCCACGCCGTACCGCCACCCAGGCAACCGCTTACGACTACTGTTATATCCTTGGATTTGCTTGCATCATAGTGGAAAGTAAGCGTTCCGGCCTGTCCTACAAACCCGGGTAACACACTGGCGCAGTCACACTGCGGTGGCACTGTTGAATTCGGATTACTGCCGGTGCCGGTGAGCCAGGTGCCATTTTGATAGACGTCGATCCTGTCCGGAACGGTATAGGTATCGTAGTTGATCGTAATCGTACCTGACGACTTTCCTGTCATATCAACGTTTGTAAACGTTAGACCTTCGGCTCCAACTAAACTTGCTGTCGCGCATGTAACAGGTGCAGTAATGGTAATGTCTGTTGTGAGCACATTTGATACGTTTCCGGAATTATCTATGATAATGTAAGTAATCGAAAAAGTACCATACTTCACTTTGCCGGGTATTGTTATGGGTACAACAATTGTTCCGGTGTTGTTACCTGAAGAGCTGCCGGTTATTTCAATGTATCCGTTTGTGGCTCCCACAACCTGGAGGAATATTTTTGAAATGCCGGCTACTGACGTATAGTTAAATGGTAGCATCAGCTGGTGGCCGGGGTTGATAGACGCTGATGTTTGATTCCCGGTAAGGGCAGGCGCATTTGTGGCGCTGGTGGAAGGCATAGTGCCTGATTTCAAGGTTCCGCCGGGAATGATCAATACCGCCTGGAGGTCGTTGGCATTGGAGGGACTTACCGAGTCGACCGTGGGGGTCGAATTACTGCTTTTTTTACAACTGAATTGGGTGGAAAAGAAAAATACCCCCAATGTCAGGAATGACGCGATGATTACGAGCTTTTTCATTTGTTTGAGTTTTAATGTTATAAATGTGATCGTTTTGTTTTTCTCGTTGGCGAAAGTATTGCGACCTGTATGTGATGAGAATGATTTATATCAGATCGGAACTGATAGTTATCAGTCGGTCATCACCAATCCGTTTTCTTACCCTTCTGCCCAGTATCAATGAGGGGACTGACAGGTATCATTTCAACTCACCGACGTCTGGCTTTTTTTTGCTTTTTAAATACTCAGCTTATGAAACAGGTAATAGCAGATAATAATAGAATTGACAACCTGCTCGATATTCGCTTTATACCAACGGACTCCCCGCATCCAACGCCCGGGCCGAAAAGCTTTTCGGAGCAAAATGCAAAAAAGATCAGGGAAGACATGAATGCGAAAATCGGTCACCTGGCCGCTGACATCAACAAAGCGGGTGGCTACATAAACATCTACACACTCGGTAATTCGGTTATCGGCCAGCCTCAGCTGGTCAACTTTAGTAAAGAGGTCTGGGACAAGATCGGGCATCCCGTGGGTCATGCCGGTGTTGTCGACGCTGCTACGAGTGAATCCGATTACCTGGATCATGAGAATTATAAT
>CAYNGS010000835.1:0-1570 GCA_964396625.1 uncultured Flavipsychrobacter sp. | reverse complement strand
ACAAGCTGCACCAGATCTATAAAGATGAGGGGCTACGTGGCAGGCTGATCGCGAATGCGCGGCAGCAAATAAAGAAATTTGATTGGGAAAGTTCGGCGAGGAATCTGTGGGCGAGTATGATGAAATGCCTGAAGTAATGCTGTAACAGCACCAATGTCGCTATTACTAAAAAGACCCGGAATTCCGGGTCTTTTTAGTGAAGTATGTTATTTCGTCGGGAAGTTGATGCCGTGATATTTGTTGGCGTCGACAGTTGTAACGGTTGAGTGATAATGTGCATTGATAGCCATTATGATCTGGTTTGCGATAAGTGCGTATCCGCGTTCTGTGGGGTGAATGCCATCTAAAGAGAAGGCGCCGCCGGATACAAACTGTGCGCTGTAATTAATACCATTGTAGCTGATACCAGTGGCAACGGCGCTCATGTAGCTATTGATATCTACATAGGCAAGGTTGTGGAGGGTAGCTTCCTGCTGGATGAAAGCATTGTAGTTAATAACTGCCCCCCTGATATTCTGCAACTCATCTGTGGTAAGTACATATTTTGAAGGGATAGGTGTGAGGGAACCCCAACCTTCGCAAGTCAGTTTTTCCTGAGGCACCGTGAGCAAAATAAGCTCTCCGGGAACCGCCTGCCTGGTTTTGCCGTTGTTATCCTGTATCATGAAGTAGTTGGCGCCAACCTGGAAAACAACCTTCAGCAAAGGATATAAGGCTTGGAGACTATCTGCCTGGCCCTGACGTGTGAGTGTAAGGCCCTTTGCGGGAATGGTGGTAAAGAAAGGAAGCGAGGTGACATCGGGTATATTGATAAGTGCACCGCTGGCGCTGGTATGCGTGATTGTTGTTACTATCGAATCATAGAGCTTCTGGAAAACAGGAAGCGGTGTGATGTCTGATGTGCTGTAGATGTTCAAACCAACGGGGAGCGCAGCATTGGGCCCTGAAAGGACGCCATTGCCCTGGCCGCCGCCCAGCGCATATCCCAACACATCGTTGGCGCCGAGCCAAAGCGTGAAGAAAGTAGGGTGGTAGATGTTTACGCGGTACAACAGTTCGTCCATAGGCGTGCCGTTTATGTTGTGGTAAAACCTGGCGGCATATGGGTTGATGTTAGGCGTAGCGTACTGTAATACCGGGTAGTCGGCGACACGGATGCCGGGAACACCGATGTTGTTTACCTGCCCATTGTTCACGCCGCTGTTGTATGGCTGTGCGTCTACCGGATCAGCAACGAAGCCCTGGTAGTCTACCGGGCCGAGTGAAGAATCTGACGCGTTGCAGGAATTGTAAGTCATCGCCAACACCTTTTTGGGGCCGGGGTAGCCGTTATCGCTGTGCAGCAACGGGAGTATGAACGGACCCTTTGCACCATTGGCACCGGGTATCTGTGCAAACTGCTCCCAAAGCCTTTGCGGATAGGAATTCAACTGGCCGGAAACGGTAAGACTTCCATCCATATATCCGGCAGTAAGCGAATTACCTACGGCGAGATAGTTGCTGAAATCTACTGATCCTGAAGTTGGTGTTTTCGAAACATTTACATTGGGCTTACAACCTGTAAACAATA
>CAYNGS010000834.1:0-1572 GCA_964396625.1 uncultured Flavipsychrobacter sp. | reverse complement strand
TTCACGACTCAAACCATGGCGCGTACACAGAGAATAAGGCGGTGAACCACTTCCTGGGCAGCGTGCTGAATATACTGGGCGGCTACTCACGAAACTGGAAGATACAACATAACATATTGCATCATACCTACACCAATATAGAAGGGCTGGATGAAGACATAGATGCGGGGCCGCTTATAAGGATGTCGCCTGAGAAGCCGCTATATGGGTTTCACCGCTTTCAGCACCTGTATGCGTGGCTGCTGTATTGCATCATGAATCTGTACTGGATCACCGCAAAGGACTACC
The DNA here is from genome assembly GCA_964396625.1 of uncultured Flavipsychrobacter sp. Lineage (GTDB taxonomy): Bacteria > Bacteroidota > Bacteroidia > Chitinophagales > Chitinophagaceae > Nemorincola. The sequence goes on along the minus strand of CAYNGS010000834.1, from coordinate 1,284 downwards.
TGATGCTCTTCCGCTATCATAAAAACGGCATGCTGCAAAACCAGAAGATAACGCTGGGCAAGGCTTTGCTGGAGCTGACCGCGCTGAAGGTCGTGTATGTGGCTTATATCATTGTGCTTCCCATCATGTGCTCAGGCGTGGCCTGGTATCATGTGGTAGGGGGCTTTGTGGTGATGCATGTGCTCGCAGGGCTTGGGCTGGCGTGCATCTTTCAGCCGGCGCATGTGGTAGAGACGTCAGACTACTCGCCGCCAAACGATGAGCGCAGGATGGAGAACAACTGGGCCATTCATCAGGTGCTGAACACGGCCGACTTTGCGCCCAACAACAAGCTGGTATGCTGGTTCATAGGCGGGCTTAACTTCCAGATTGAGCATCACTTGTTTCCGCATGTGTGCCATGTTCATTATCCTAAAATAGCACGCATAGTGGCCGATGTGGCAGCCGATTTCGACCTGCCGTACCAGGTAATGCCCACCTTTCGCAGCGCACTGCTGGCACATGGCAGGATGCTGAAGAAACTGGGCAGCAACGAACGTATCTGATGGTAAGTACCACGGAGTTACAGGCAACAAAAAAGACGTACACAGGGTACGTCTTGCAATGATGTTAAGTGGTGCTGTTTCGTATTAGTTGTTGATCACTTTTACGTTTACTGCATTCAAACCTTTTTTACCATTCTGAACTTCGTAAGACACTTTGTCGTTCTCACGGATCTGATCTTTCAGACCTGAAACGTGAACGAAAATGTCCTGACCGCCGTTAGATGGCGTGATGAAACCAAATCCTTTGGTTTCATTGAAAAACTTTACTGTACCTTCTTGCATTTTGAATTGAATAATTAATTAAATAATGAGCAAATTTACATTTTTTTTATAAAATAGCAACAAAATGATGTTTTTAACAAAAAACTAATTTTTTTGCTAAAATGGTCAACTACTCATTACGGTTCAGGTATACTGTTATTTCTTTAATTTGTCTTTAAACACCACTTTGAATTTCTCCACCTTGGGGCCTATAACGAAGTGGCAGTAGGGCTGTTCACCGTTTTCGTTGTAGTAGTTCTGGTGGTAGTCTTCGGCTTTGTAAAAAGCCTTGAAGGGCGCTATTTCGGTAACCACGGGCTTGTCCCAGGCTTTTTCGTCATTGAGCTTCTTCTTGTATTCTTCTGCCTTCTGCTTTTGCGCGTCGTTGTGGTAGAAGATAACGGAGCGGTACTGGGTGCCAACGTCATTGCCCTGCCGGTTGAGGGTGGTAGGGTCGTGGCAGGTCCAGAAGGCGGCC
>CAYNGS010000833.1:0-1573 GCA_964396625.1 uncultured Flavipsychrobacter sp. | reverse complement strand
GACAGAGGAATACCGGCATAGCTGGAACCTGTTTGACCAGGTGATCGTATCGGGGGGGCTGCTTCAAAACACGAATCACAAACTGCACTATGATAAGGCAGAGATATTCAGGCCCGATTTTATTGTGGACCGCTACAAAGGACATGAGGGAGAGCCGCACCGGTCGTTTGTGGGAACACACTGGATAAACGGATACAGCGACCATTTCCCGGTTATTCTTTATCTTGGCAAATAATATAATACCGATGAAAGTAAATGAGGTACCACAGGACCCGCGCAACCTGAAGCATGATGCGAAAATAAAAAAGCTGATGTATGCGGTGGGGAATGACGGAAAGTATACCGGAGTAAATTCGGAAGGCTGGGAAGCAGAAAACGTGGCTTTGCAACAGGCGTGGGAAGACATTGACGAAACACTTGTGCAAACAGAAGCCAGTGTGAGTGCGGGCAAGCTAAGCCCCCTGGCCTACTTTATGCAAAAGAACCTTATGGACCTGCCCTTGCTGGCCCGGTATGCAGGAAAGTGGCAGTGGCAAGTGAAGCGCCATCTGAGACCAGACATTTTTAAGCACCTGAGTGCTGAAATGACAGACAAGTACGCACAGATATTCAACATAAGCAGGGACGAATTGATCAATTTCGGAAAAGACACAGACAGGAAATAAATGAGCAAGAACAAGTTTGTACACCGGCAGCATGCCCATTGCGAAAGCGGGGTTACCTCTAACCTGCTGCGGCATGAAGGGATGGATCTGAGTGAGCCCATGGCATTTGGAATTGGCGCCGGGTTATTCTTCGGGCATCTGCCCTTTCTGAAGGTGGGCGGTATACCGGGTACTACATACAGGATATGGCCCGGGGCGATCTTCAAGAGAGTGACACAGCGATTAAATATCAAGATCCACTCTGAGCGATTCAATGACCCGGCGAAAGCGATGCGCGCGCTGGATGAGGTGCTGGCCACAGGTAAGCCGGTGGGGATACTCGGCAGCGTGTTTTACCTGCCCTACCTGCCGGAAGCATTCCGCTTTCACTTCAACGCCCATAACCTGGTGGTGTATGGTAAAGAAAACAATGACTACTTAGTGAGCGACCCGATCATTGAAACGGTGGGCCGGATAGCACCGGAGGACCTTGTGAAGTCGAGGTTCGCGAAAGGGTTTCCGGAGCCTAAGGGCTTTATGTATTATGTGACGGGTGTGTCGGAAAAACCGGATATGGCAAAGGCCATAGAGCAGGGTGTGAAGCAGATGTGCTATTTTATGCTGGCGCCCCCGCTGCCGTGGTTTGGCAATAACGGTGTCTTCCTGCTGGCGGACAAGCTGAGGGGCTACCCGAAAAAGCTGGAACCAAGAAAGGCAGCGTTGTTCCTGGGTAATGTGATACGGATGCAGGAAGAGATAGGGACCGGCGGTGCAGGATTTCGATACCTGTATGCTGCTTTTCTGCAGGAGGCGGGGCAACTGCTGAAACGGGACGACCTGCTGGAGTACTCGCAAGAACTTACAAGGATAGGCGATGAATGGAGAAATTTCGCCTACAGTGCGGCGCGAATAATGAAGGTGAGGACAAA
>CAYNGS010000832.1:0-1581 GCA_964396625.1 uncultured Flavipsychrobacter sp. | reverse complement strand
CGCTGATCATAGGTAATGTTGGTGTTTTCGAAATAACCGCTCTGCAATATGTCGTTCAGTTGAAACAAAGCCGCCACTTCATGTCTGCAAATCTCACCAAGGTTGTAAGGGCACTGGCACCTGACGGATATCTCTTTCGGTTGTAAATATTTGTTGATAGTAACTGTATAGTAATTCTGGTAAAGGTCATTCCGAACACGGAACCTTACCTGCTCCAGCAGGTGGTCGACATCCAGCATTTGCACACCTGACGTATAGAATATTTTTTTACCACGTCTTATCACCTCTTCGGTGCCGTGGTTATATACGTATCTAAGTATTGGGGGTAATGACATTATCCGTTTCTCCAGTTCAAAAAAGGCAATCTGCAAAAGTACCGAAAAAACAGATGGAATTGAATGTAAGGCGTTTAAAGATATGTTAAACGAGGCTGTAATTCAGCAAGATTCGGCAAAAAAAAAATAGAATCCTGCGAGACGCAAAAAACGATTTACTTCAGCTTCCGTCGTTTCACTTCCTTGTCTATAAGGGAAAGTTCCCTCCCCGTTTGTCCGGCAACAGAGGTATTCTCCTGTGCGCGCCTCATAAGGTAGGGTAGAACGTCCTTAACCGGGCCATAGGGCAAATACTTGGCAACATGATATCCTTCATGGGCCAGGTTAAATGAGATGTTGTCACTCATGCCATAAAGCTGAGAAAAATAAACCTTCTCCGTATTTGCCGGAATATTGTGCTGCTCCATATATGCGGCAGCCTTGAGACAACTCGCTTCATTATGTGTGCCAATGAACAGCCAGCACTCATCCAGATGCTGCAGGCAGTAAACTACTCCGTCGTCATAATCCTTGTCGGTTGCTTCCTTACCGGGTTGAATTGGAGACGGGTACCCCTTTTCCGCTGCACGCGCTCGTTCCTTTTCCATATAAGCCCCACGCACAAGCTTCGCGCCGAGCAGGTAACCCTGCGATCTCGCTTTTTCCAGGGATTGTTTCAGGAATAACAACCTGTCATGACGATACATTTGAAACGTATTGAAAACAACAACTTTTTTCTTATTGTATCGCTCCATCATTGCATCGGCGAGGTCGTCTACCGGCCGCTGTATCCAGCTTTCTTCAGCGTCCACTAATACCATAATATCATTTTCAGCTCCCGCCTTACAAATGCGGTCGATGCGGCTGTAAACGCGAGCCCATGCATCTTTCTCATCATTTGTGAGCGATGTGCCTGCATGGATTTTCTCCAGCAGCGCGAAGTAAGCAAAGCCGGTTATTTTGATACTGACAAACGGAATATTCTTCCCCGTTGCAGCGTATTCGATTGCCTTAATAAATTCAGGTACCGCCTTGTCGAAATCCGGCTCACTTTCCTTTCCTTCCACACCATAATCGAGAATAGTGCCTATTCCATATTTACCAATAACTGCAGCCGTCCGGGCGGCCTCATCCATCGTTTCTCCGCCACAAAACTGGTCGAACAAGGTGTGTTTGATCAGACCTTTGACCGGCAATTTCCATGATATAGCCAACTTAGTGAGCTTCATGCCAATGCTGGTGAGAACAGGCGAACCCATAGATGAAA
>CAYNGS010000831.1:0-1587 GCA_964396625.1 uncultured Flavipsychrobacter sp. | reverse complement strand
GGCAGGAGGAGGCCAACATTATATATGAAACGCACATTGCCGAAAAACTGAGTGATAACAAATCTTACCTGTACATTGACGTGGGCGGTGGCAGTACCGAGATCACACTTTATGCTCAAGCCCATACTATTTTCAAAGAGTCCTTTAATATCGGAACCATTCGCATGCTGCATAACAAGGTAACTGACGAGCAGTGGGAGCACATGAAATGGTATATAAAGACCTATGCGCGCGACTATCAGCCGCTGGAGGCCATAGGCACGGGCGGTAATATCAATAAGATATTTTCGATCTCGAAGCGCAAGGAAGGGAAGCCGCTTTCGCTGGACCTTTTAAAGGATTATTATAAAGAGCTCAGCTATACCCCGCTCGATGAACGCAAACATTTATACCAGTTTCGGGATGACCGCGCGGACGTTATCGTTCCGGCCCTGCAGGTGTACATTTCCATAATGAGGTGGGCACTGGCCGACGAAATATATGTGCCCAAGATAGGCCTTGCTGACGGCCTGATAAAGATACTCTACAACGAACTGACACTGGCATCCGCTCAGAAATCGTGAGCCCCCTGGTGTGGGATGGCGACTACGCGCTTACCAGCGCACAAGTTTAATGCTGTCTCTGTTGTTATCGCCTATCTTTAAGAGGTAGTCGCCGGCAGGAAGTTGTGATGCGGGTATAACGGTCTTGCCTTTAACGCTCTTTCCCTGCCACAATACCCTGCCACTCATGTCTGTGAGCCTAAGGCTTGTGTTTTCATTAAGCTGCTCCACTTCCCAATAATTTTTTGAGGGGTTGGGTAGAATGCTCACTTTGTGCTGCATGACGTTGCCCACTCCAAGCGTCGGGTCCTGTGTCGCAAGGCCAATTGATTTGCAGATGGTCCAGATATCCGGATTCAGGTATACCGTGGACATGGTAGGCGCCCAGGTGAACGCATATATCTGCGTGTCTGCATTGTTGTAGATCTTGATGATGGTATCGGCCGTTGCTCCATGAAGCTGCAATTCAAGCGCCGTGCTGAATGTGGTATCATAAGATGCACAGGACCTTGTTTGTACTAATTTCACAAACACATTTGAGCCTGACTGGTTCCAGGTGATCTTGTAGATCGGGTAGCCCTTCCCGTAGATCCACTCATGAAAAAATGTATCCAGCGGGAAACCATAAACACCCTCGAATATGGCCTGCATGTCGGCAGTTTTCGCATTCGACAGGCGATAGGTGGATTGATAGTTTTGGAGCGCCAGGAAAAACAGGCTGTCCGTCGGGGCCAGGTAACGGAGCATGGTTACTACTCCCTGTCCTTTATTGTAAACCGTTGGCTGATAAAAGAGAGTTGTAGATGTTGTTGTGTCTGTTACAAACAATTCGCCGCAAGGCTGCGAAAGCGCCGACCCCAATAATGACGCGCGGTGAGATCTTCCTGCGGCCGGACCCCAGAACTGAGTATAGAACAACTGCTCTGAAAAAGTTGCAAAACCCTCACTCAGCCACACATCGCCCCAGTCGGCATAAGAAACATTGTCGCCAAACCACTGATGGCCCATTTCGTGGGAGTTCAGCGAATCCATGTTGTAGTAGCCT
>CAYNGS010000830.1:0-1591 GCA_964396625.1 uncultured Flavipsychrobacter sp. | reverse complement strand
ATATGGAGTACCAGGCCATCCTGGAGCGCGAGCCGGGCAATCACTTTGCACTTAATAATGTGATCAACATCGCCTACAGCCGCGGTTTGTATAACGATGCGTTGATGTGGGCCAATAAAGCGCTGAAGCAATATCCGAATGAAAGGGAGTTCATGCTGAAAAAGGTGGGTATCCTCGAAAGTGAAAAAAAATACTACCAGGCCTCTGCTCTTGCAGAAACCGTCTACCGGATGTATCCTACGCCGGACACTAAACAAAATTTTATCGAACTGAGAAGCCTGAGCGCCAAACAGTTCATCAATGACCAGGAGTTCGACAGCGCTACCGTTGCCATAAAGTCGGTTTTGTATTACGACTCAGCCAACCTCATCGCCATTAATTATCTTACCAACACTTTTGTGCAGCAAAAGCAGTACGACTCTGCCATCCAGGTACTCGACAATGCGCTCATATACTATCCCGGCGATCAGAATTTACTATTTAAAAAAGCCAGCATCCTGGCTGATAATAAAAAGTATGAAGAGGCTGCCATCATCTCGAAAGACCTGCTGCAGAAATATCCGAAGACCACACGCTACCTGATGAGCTTTGTTGAGCAGTCGCTTGCGGCCAGCAGAGAGTCCATGCAGTTTGAGGACTACACCAGCACGATCGCTACCCTCAAGGAGGTACTCGATAACCAGCCCGACAATATTGATGCGCTCAACTATATGATAAATATCGAAAGTGCCAGCAAAGACTATGCTGCCGCTATTCTGTATTGCGATCAGGCGTTAGGCTACTATCCGGGCAACAGGGACTTTTTGCTAAAAAAATCTTCTGTCTACGCGGATGCAAAACAATTCAGGGATGCCTATGCAATATCAGGAAGCCTGTATCGCAGCTATCCATTCAGCACGCGATATCGCAATGCTTATCTCGAGCAGTTGATGGGCTCCGGCAGGCAATATGTAAAGCTGCGTAAGCCGGACAGCGCCCTTGTCGAGTTCAATAAAGTACTCGCCATGGAGCCCGACGACACATTGCCTTTGTACTACGTTATCAACATACTGCTCGAAAAGAAGAAATACCACGATGCCCTTGCGCTTATCGCACATGGCCGTGAGGTGTACCCGGCCAATCCATACTTCCTGTACAAGAGAGCGCAGATATATGAGAATGAGCGCAAATGGATGGAGGCCTATCTTGCATACGACACCATTATAACCATGGTACCCTATGATCCAAAGATCATTGATTATTCAGAGTACCTGTACAGCAAGACGCTGAAGAACGAGGTTGGCTTTTTCTACCTCCACTCGCAGTTCAATGATTCAACCGGGTCCTATGTTTACAACCTTGCCACGGCCCAGTACACACGGCGATTCGAGAAATTGACGCTTACCGGTCGTGTCAACTTCGCCGGCCGCACAAACGTTTCGGGCTTCCAGTTCGAAGCGGAGGCATACTATGCTTTTGCCTCAAATTGCAATAGCCTGCGTGATTTTAATAATAGGAGTAACACCAGTGTTTTATGTTAAATGGTGTGGAGTGATTGTGCATTATACATTTGTCTTAATCATTCCACAGGAAAATAATGGCTATTCCCTGC
>CAYNGS010000829.1:0-1597 GCA_964396625.1 uncultured Flavipsychrobacter sp. | reverse complement strand
AAGGAGCTCTCGGTCTTTTCGTTTTCTTCCGAAAGGTTAAAGGCTTCTTTTTTGTAGTAGATTATTCCAGCGGTTGCGCCGGTTATTATCCAGAACAACGCTGAGGAGACATGGAAGGGCCTCAGTTGGTAGAACGGAAGGAATTTGTTGAACGCTCCCGGATATAAGAATGCAAAAGATGCCAGCAGGCCAAATAACAGCGCCGCTATCAGTAGCATCAATGCAAACCGGATATATACCCGTAAGAGTAAACTCATTTAGTTTGGTTTGTCCAACATATAATTGCCCGACCAGTTCACCTGGTCTTCGCGCACTTTGCTTTTTCCGCTTTTGTCAACCCAGGCAAGAAAACTGACGAGATCGCCCGATTGCGTTTCATTTAGTTCAAAGTCCGGCATTTTGTCCGACCCGTGTTTTATGAACGAAAGCAGGTATGCAGTATTTCTGCCCGGCTGCGAAACTATATTGGTCAGATCCGGCCCCATATACCCCCCTAAACCATATAGCTGGTGACAGCTCTGACAATTTTTATCCTGCCATGTCTTCCACCCGGCGATAACATGTTTATCAGGGGTGCCCTCCTTATTGCCTTTATCGCTGCTTATATATACTATGTATGAATAAGCGGCAAATGCAGAGAATAAGAAAATGAAAATCTTAGATGCCATTCAGGTGATCACATTAATCACGCAAAATACAGACCAGATCGGGCCGGGATTATGAGGCGCATCATGTCAATTCCTGATTATGGTCATTTTCGGGCGGACATGAGTCTCCCTGCACTTTTTGTGTTATGTTGCAAAAAAATTATATGATTGACTGTGGCCTGAAAATTCGGTCTTTAGGGTGTCGGTTAAACCGGCACATTGCCAAGCAGGATGTTCCTGTACGAAGAACAGAACTGTTCGGTACTGAAATGAGCCAAAGCATATTTATATGCGTTTTGCCCGATCGTCTCTCTTAATTGATCATGCTCAGTCAGCACATTGAGATATTCAATAGCCTGGGCCACAATTTTTTCTTCGTCCTGCTCCCTGATCAGAAACCCTGTGTGTTTCGGTATAATATAATCGGGTATTCCTCCAACTGCTGTAGACACCACAACTTTGCCTCTCGCCATCATATCCATAACCACTATTGGCAAGCCTTCAAACGACGACGTGAGTAGCAGCACATCTGCTCTATGGTAAACGTCACTTAGCTGTTCCGCGTTTAAACTGCCGTATAGTGTCACATATTGTTTCACGTCCTCCGGAATAATCTTATCTACATCTCCGGCGAAGGAAAAGTGGACGTTGCACTTTGCCAGGTGCATTCTCTTTGCAATTTCAGCAATAAGATGGACCCTTTTCTGCGGCGCCCCACGTCCAACAAACAACACCTCGAGAGCAGGATTTTTTATTACCGTAACAGGTGGAATATCTACTTTATTATCAATGAACCGAAGCCGGTCAAGATATAGGCTGGGAACGTTATTGTGCTTGTATTGTTCTTCCACATCGCGCTTTATTTGCGGCGAACTGAAAATTCTGACGTTCATGTATTTGACAAAGGCCTGCGAAAAATTGAACCAGGTACCCAAATGACACAGCTCCAC
>CAYNGS010000828.1:0-1600 GCA_964396625.1 uncultured Flavipsychrobacter sp. | reverse complement strand
AGCGGGCGCCCTAACAATTTGCGGGCTGCTGCTACTTTACCGGGTAATTGTTCATAAACTTTCTGGATGAGATCAATATCAAATGCCATTGCGGAGAGAATTAAAGCGTTTTCAAGGTGCAAAATTATTCAAATAGGAACAAAAAGAAAAATTAACGTGCAAACATTATGCTAAAACCGCCACAGGCAGGAGTTAACAACGAATATATATTTCTACATGCCTGAAAAATCAAAGGCCGCCGTGCGGCAGCCCTTGTATATCTGATCTTCTGTTTTGATCGCTGATTATGGGAATATTCCGAGTTCTTCGTAAGACACACCAACCTTGTTGATGGCTACCGTAAATGCCGCTGTGCGCATATCTGCTGCGCCATTCAGGCTCAGCCATGCTTCGCGGATCTCGTGGTACGAACCGATCATGGTATCTTCAAGGCCTGAGTATACGAGGTCTACCTCATCAGGACCGTGAGATATCTGGTTGCGTTCTATATCTGTAGCTTTTTTACCGGTCAGGCTTTCCACGGTTTGCAGAATAGAACCGTACTGGTTTTCGCGGAAGCGTTTGTCCATGCGACCGAAACGAACGTGGCTCAGGTTCTTAAGCCATTCGAAATAGGACACGGTAACACCACCGGCGTTCAGGTACATATCCGGTACCACGATAACGCCTTTCTTTATCAATATTTCGTCGGCCTCCGGTGTGAGCGGGCCGTTTGCTGCTTCGGCTATTATTTTCGCCTGGATGCGGGCCGCATTCGATCCGTTAATAACGTTCTCTAACGCAGCGGGCACAAGGATATCACAAGGTTGCTCCAGCGTATCGGCGCTGGTCTTCAGCATGGTAGCACCGGGATAATGGTGCAGGTGCCCTGTGGCTTTGCGATGCTCAACGACCTTGTAAATATCAAGGCCTTTTGCATCGTAGATACCGCCTTCATGCTCCGCAACGCCTACAATGATAGCTCCATTGTCAAAGAAGAATTTGGCAGCGTGGTAGCCAACATTGCCTAAGCCCTGTACGATAACGCGCTTGCCCTCGATGCCGGGAGTAAGGCCGATCTTTTTCATATCTTCGGCTACATTGCACAACTCGCGTATACCGTAAAAGACACCGAGACCTGTCGCCTCAGTACGACCGCGAACGCCGCCTTGTGTCACCGGCTTCCCGGTTACGCATGCAAGGGCGTCCACTTCGCCCGGTTTCAAAGAGGCGTAAGTATCTACGATCCAGCTCATTTCGCGCGCGCCGGTACCGTAGTCAGGTGCGGGAACGTCGATGCCGGGGCCTATGAAATTCTTTTTCACCAGTTCACTGGCGTAACGGCGTGTTATCTTTTCGAGTTCGAATGTTGAGTAGTTCTTTGGATTTATTTTGATACCGCCTTTTGCGCCACCGAATGGAACGTTAACAATAGCACACTTGTATGTCATCAGCGATGCAAGGGCCATTACCTCGTCTTGGTTCACGTCCATGCTGTAGCGGATGCCGCCTTTACACGGAAGTTTGTGGTGCGAGTGCTGCACACGGTAGGCTTCAATAACTTCTACGGTATCCCCGATCCTTACGGGGAATTTCATTTGGTAAACGGAGTTACAGGTCT
>CAYNGS010000827.1:0-1603 GCA_964396625.1 uncultured Flavipsychrobacter sp. | reverse complement strand
TTTGATTGTTTCGTTGTTTGGATAGTATATAACCAACGACGTGCCAAAATCTTAATTAATTGATTATCAATTATTTATAATTTTGACATGGCAACAAAAAGTCTATGAAAGAGATATTTTTCCGAAAAATGGAATAAATCCAACTAATAGAGTCTGACGCGCGGGTCAATCCATCCGTAAAACAAGTCGGTGAGGAGATTAATGATAATGAAAATAAGAGAGGTGAGCAATACTGCCCCCATAACGAGGGGGAAATCGAACTTATCAAGGGCATCCACTGTTATTTTGCCAATGCCTTTCCACCCAAATATGTATTCAACAAAAAAGGAACCTGCAAGCAATTCCGCCAACCAGCCGGCAACCGCGGTGATAACGGGATTAAGCGCATTAGGCAGCGCGTGCCTGAATACGGTCCTGACCTTCGACAAACCCTTTGCGTAAGCTGTTCTGATATAGTCCTGCGACATGGTATCCAGAAGAGCACTACGGGTAAGTTGCGTGATTATCGCCAGCGGCCGAATGCCGAGCGCAAATGCTGGGAGTACAAGGTTCCGAAGCACCAGTTGCCTGCCGGCAAAAGGATCATACGTCCACAAGCTGCCGGTCATATTGAGACCTGTATAGCTGTGTAACAGGTATCCAAACAAAAAGGCAATGAGCAATCCAGCAAAAAAAGATGGCATGGATATACCGGCAACACTGGCCGCGATCGCTGATGTATCTACCCAGGTCCCTTTTTTCAGTGCGGCCAGTACGCCAAGCAATATGCCGACAACTGTCGCGAAGATCATAGCTGTTATGGCTAGAATAAATGTTCCCGGCAATCCATCGGCAAGTATAGCATTTACTTCCTTTTTAGTACGATATGAGCGGCCGAGATAAGGCCATTTCAGCACTACTGCCCGGTTTGCTGCATAGGGTATAAGAGGCATATAGTGATATCGCATCCTGGAGGCGCTGTCCCTGCTATTGATACTCACAGGCAGCAAATCGTTGATATAAAGCAGGTAGCGGGTGATAAGCGGTTTGTCGAGATTCAGCTCTTTGCGGGCATTTTCGATGGAGGCCAGATCACTGCGCTGACCCATAGTGAGCCGGGCAGGATCGCCGGGTAAAACATTGAACAGGAAAAATATCGTTGTCACACCCCCCCATAACACGAGCAGGCTATAACGTAGTCGCCGTGCGTGGAAACGGATCAAGGCTTAAGGTCTATTTTCCCATTGTCCAAAGCCACATCCGAAGGATAATCGCGGTAACTCCACTTTTGCACGACGGTGCCGTCTTTCAATAGCATCAGTCCGGGATTACTGCGCATTGCTGTTTTGCTGGCAGTATAGTCGAGAGAGCAAAACGGCACTCGTAAATTCCACTTTTTCAGGTATGCCATAGCACTTTCTTTCTCGGCTGAGCCGAGCGCATAAAAAGGAATATGCAGCGAATTAGCTTTGTCGATCAGGTGTGATAGTTTGTCCATATTGTCAGTATGAGCATTATCCAATTCACGCACAAACCAAAAGAACGTGTAACCAGGCGTGCTTAATATTTCCTTCGTCCTATCATTGCCATCGCTGTCATTCAGGATAAAGTCATGCACTTCGGG
>CAYNGS010000826.1:0-1609 GCA_964396625.1 uncultured Flavipsychrobacter sp. | reverse complement strand
AAATTCGCGGATATTGTAAACCACAACGGATCGCTGGTAGAATGGATGAAAAAACAAGTCGCCAGTCGCTGTATTAAGCGAAAAGCTATCCGGCGAAACAGTTTGAATTGGGGTAGACGCGGTCGTTGGAGTACCTCCTGGCCAAGCCGCACCGAGGTAGGTGGCGGGGGTACCGGTACCACTGCATCCGACTGCACTATTAACGGCTGGTATCAGACTAAAGGTCAAACTATCTTCATCAGGGTCGAACGCAGCGGGCTGATAAACATCGTGCTGCAGTACGCAAAAAAAAGTTTGCTGCGAGGATGTGAGTAATGCGCTGGTATTGTTATGAACCGAATTATTCAATGTATCAATGAGCTGAATGAGATCCACTCCGCCGCCGACATCAATATTTGTAATAGCCGGAGACCTGCCCGCAGACGAGCCGGAACCATTGATTCCTGTATAAATGAAGCGCCATTTGGAAGAAACAGTGGGTAACGTATAGTAAGCACTGTATACAAATTTCTTGATGCCAGGAATAATTGAAGCGGGGTTGGTACAATTTGAACTGTCACCGGGGCACAAGCGAGTAATCTCAATATTGCTGGCTGAAGTATCCAATACCAGCCCCAACGTGACTACACTCGTCAAGCCATTCATGATACAAACTTGTGGCTGAGAATACATTAAGGTGGCGAACGCGCCACTAACCGAGCCACAATCGCCGTATAAGGCAACCGTGATTTTGTATTTATTGCCGCTTATGTGGGCATAGTATAGATCAGCCCCAACAATATGTGTGGCATAAGCGCTAAATGCAGAAAACAGGCAAACAACTGAATGGCATATCAACAGGCGATAGAGAGTCAGTGTACTATTCATAAGGCATAAGTTCAAGGTTATTAAGAAGAATCAAATATAAGACTATTCGGGTTTAATCAAATAATTTTTTTGCCTGAACGGAGCGAAATCATGCAGCAGGGCAAATAAACAGTTTTTTGAAAATGGACTAAAAACGCGAAAAAACAAGCAAATTTTTATTGATTTCACATCGTTTTGCCCTCATTTGGGGGGATTTTTTGCTTTTTAAAGAGATTTCGCTTTTTGGCTTTAATGATTACTTTTGCAGTCCAAATAAAATTTCAGACCAATATGGCTACAACAGCAGACATGCGTAACGGATTGATCATAAAACTTGACGGCAGCCTTTACTCAGTAGTAGAATTCGGACAAAACAAGACCGCCCGCGCAGCAGCAAAAGTATGGGCCAAACTGAAAGGAGTGGATAACAACCGCTCGATAGAACACACCTGGAACTCAGGCGACAACATTTTCCCGATACGTGTGGAGAAACGCGCTTACCAATACCTGTATAAGGACGACAGCGGCTTTAACCTGATGGACAATAACACCTTTGAACAGATAGTGGTTGCAGAATCGATGATAGAGCACCCGGAACTGTATAAGGATGGCCAGGAATGCTTTGTGATCGTGAATACGGAAACAGAATTGCCGATGGGTGTGGAATTGCCGCCAAGTGTTAACCTGAAGGTCACTTATTCTGAACCCGGTGTAAAGGGCGATACGGCCACCAGGGCTATGAAAACCGCTACGCTGGAGAGAT
>CAYNGS010000825.1:0-1609 GCA_964396625.1 uncultured Flavipsychrobacter sp. | reverse complement strand
CATGTCGAAATTAAAAGAGCAACTATACCTGCAATGCTGGGACTATATAAAGAAAAAGGAAGCGGAAATAAGAAAAACCATTGCGGATGCGCAGGAAGCGGCAAATGAAGATACAAAAAGCAGCGCGGGCGATAAATTTGAGACCGGCCGTGAGGTCATGCAGCAGGAGATCGACCTCAATCTCGCCCGTCGCAACGAACTGAACAAGCTGAAGCTGACCCTTGAAAAAATAATACCTGCTCAGAAAAGCACCACAGCCCTGCCGGGCTCGGTCGTCGTCACCAACAATGGCAACTACTACATCACCATCAGTGCCGGCCCGTTGAATGCAGACAACGTATCCTACTACGCTGTCTCCATTGCCTCTCCTATTGGTACACAGCTTTCCGGAAAGAAAGCAGGAGATCAGTTTACCATGAATGGTAAAAAGTTTGTGATCGAACGCATTATATAACCATCAGGCAAAAAAAGCCGCCTTCGTTGCGAAGGCGGCTCTATAACTAAATTATCATCGCTATTCCACTTTTGCAAACTTCGTCGTCTTCAGCAGCATCCGGTTATCATCATAAACCATGATGATATACATGCCATTGGCGAGATTGCTGACGTCGACATTACCGGCATCCTTCTGCTCGATCAATAATTTGCCGTCAATGCTCAGCACCGAAACGTTTACTTTCACAGGCGCATCTATATGTACCATCGTGCTGGCCGGGTTAGGATATACTTTGATATCCATTCCCCCGACGATCGTGTTTACACCGTTTGTGCCCGATCCGGATACAGTGTAAGAAACCGAAGTATCAAAGCACCCGGCCGCATCCCACACCTCAACTTTATACACACCTGCCCCTGTTTCGTGGAAGATATTGCTGGTAGCGCCAACAATAGCAACCCCGTTCTTGAACCATTGGTAAGCATAATACGAACTGGTGTACAAAATATCAGGCGCGGTAAAGGAAATAGCTGGAACCGCCATTGTCACAATATTGATGCTGGGTAATGTGCGGCTGCAGATACCATTGCTGATAACAACTGTGTAAATACCCGCCGACGTAGCCGTATAAACCGAATCAGTAGCGCCGGGGATAATGGTGCTGTTACGCAGCCATTCGTAGGTAACACCACTCGCAGTTACATGCAGCACCACCGGAACCCCATGACAAAGGCTTGCAATACCGGAAGGCGTCAAAGTAGCCGCCAGTGACGCGCCATTGATGGTGAGCGGCAGTGATGTGCTGTTGGTACAGCCAAAGCTGCTGTTAACCGTATAAATAATATTAACAACACCTGCTGATACGCCAGTCACTAAGCCAGTCGTGCTGTTTACTATAGCTATAGTTGTGTCAGCGCTACTCCAGGTACCACCGGTCAGCGATTCCCCAAGGGTTACAGTAGTACCGCTGCACAAAGTAGTATATGCTGCAGTAATAGTACCCGCGGAAGGTATCGGGTTTATAGTAATTGTGGCCGAATCAATTACCGGCGAGCCGCAACCATTAGTCACGGTATAGTATATTTTGTCTGTACCGGCTGCTACACCGGTTACAACACCGCTGCCGCTAACAACTGTAGCTATCGCCGTATTGCCGCTGCTCCAGGCACCATA
>CAYNGS010000824.1:0-1614 GCA_964396625.1 uncultured Flavipsychrobacter sp. | reverse complement strand
GACATGCTCCGCCAGCGCAGTCGTCCCTATTTGTTTTCCAATTCGCTCGCCCCCTCTATCGTCGGTGCTTCCATCGCTGTGCTCGATATGCTCAGCGAAACAACAGCCCTCCGCGATAAGCTGGAGGAAAATACGATGTACTTCCGCAAACAGATGACTGATGCCGGTTTCGATATAAAACCCGGCACACACCCCATCTGCCCGCTCATGCTGTATGATGCCGTCATTGCTCAGAAATTTGCCGCACGCATGCTCGAGGAAGGTATTTATGTTATCGGCTTCTTCTTCCCTGTAGTGGCAAAAGGCCAGGCCCGCATCAGGGTTCAGATATCTGCCGGGCACGAACGCCACCACCTCGACAAGGCCATAAGCGCATTTATCAAGGTCGGCAAAGAACTCGGAGTATTGAAAGCAGCCACCGCATAGTTGCGCACGTAATTAGTTGAGGCTAACCCTCATTTTGGCGCACCGGCACGTTGTGGCCCGGGAGCATTCAGTCGTTGAAAACCATCAAAAAGCTGGTCATTGCGATCCCGCATTGCGGGCCTGCCTGGGTGTAGTGGCTGTCGCTGCTTCAACACCGGTTTAACTATAGATAGGATTTTTTCGGTTAATATTGATCGTTTGTAATAAGTTCAATAACATTATTTTCCCACAACATTTTTTTGTCCTTCCAGCGTTGCCAATAAACGATTTCGACAAGCCTGTCGTCGTTTTTTGTGGATATTTTGCTGTATTTCGCCTTATTTTTCACCCTACCTTTATGCCGCGTCACAACTGCGGTCGTGCAAGGATTAGCCCGCCCGTTGGCAGCCAAATCAGAGGCCACCATTGCGCAACATTTCCCACTTCTTTGGAGCGGGTCGGGGCGAGTTCATGGGGCATTCGTTGGGACATTTAAAAAATTATATATTTATAAAACCCTTACCAGGCAACACAAGTAGGTATTCGTCTAATATGAGTTATCAACAAAAAAATTATTCCGACATGAGACAAAGCCGAAAAACTACGATCTAAAAGTTTGGTGTACGTCGCGAGCCTTCCGAAAGTCGTGAGCTTGCCGAAGGAATGTGGATAAATATGAGCAAAAATTGCGCAATAATATGGCCCCGTCTATCGTGTAAATGACTGAAAAACAAGTGTTTGTAGAAAATATAAAAATTCCGGTTATCAACAATTTTATTTCATTAATATGAGGAGTGGTCTATCGGAACTTAGACAGGGTCTCGTTCATCTGTTTTATCCTCGTTTGTGCGAGGGTTGCAGCAAGCCATTGGTTGCGGCAGAGAAAGTACTGTGCATCAGTTGCCACGCCCGGCTGCCGGTAACCGGTTATCATCATATTGACGAAAACGAGACCGCCTTAAGGTTTGCCGGCCGCTTACCGTTTATCAAAGCCACGTCGCTCGCATACTTCACTAACGACGGACTGCTACAGCACCTGCTGCACGGTCTCAAATATGGTAAAAAGAAAGAGATCGGCTACTACCTCAGCCACCGGCTGGGCATCGGGCTGGAAACATCGGGCTGGGCCTCGTCCTTGGATCTTATCATACCGGTTCCCTTGCACCGGGTCAAACAGGCAAAACGAGGTTATAACCAAAGTACCCTCAT
>CAYNGS010000823.1:0-1616 GCA_964396625.1 uncultured Flavipsychrobacter sp. | reverse complement strand
ACCTGTCCGCTTTTGTTGGTGATGCTGATGATGATGTTGTTGAAGGTTGCATTGATATGCACATCCCCATGTGTGTCTACTTTTACGATTCGCTTTTTGGCGACGGTCTTTGCAGATGCTTGTTGCGCTTTTGCCATTTTTGTTTTTAAATAAGGTAATCAATTGATATTCATAAATAAGCTTCAGGTACAAACGAAAAAACAAATTGGTTTTAACTTTTGACTTTTCACTTACCACGCGCTCCTCCTCCCCGGTACACCCGCACGGATCCGGCAGCAGCGCTATTTTTTATTTCTTAGGTGCTTTTTTCTTACCTGCTACAGTCTTGCGCTTACCTTTACGGGTACGGCTGTTTGTACGGGTACGCTGTCCGCGCAAAGGCAATCCTTTACGATGACGAACGCCACGGTAACAAGCGATATCCATAAGGCGCTTAATGTTCATTTGCACTTCAGAGCGCAGTTGGCCTTCCACTTTAAACTCAGCGTTGATGATGTTACGGATTGCAGTCTGCTCCTCGTCGTTCCAGTCAACAGCTTTTTTGTCATAATGAACGCCTGCCTTGTCAAGAATGTACCTGGCAGTACTATTACCTATGCC
Source organism: uncultured Flavipsychrobacter sp. (assembly GCA_964396625.1). Taxonomy (GTDB): domain Bacteria; phylum Bacteroidota; class Bacteroidia; order Chitinophagales; family Chitinophagaceae; genus Nemorincola. Next base: position 1,016 of record CAYNGS010000823.1, on the reverse strand, counting down.
GAAAATATAGGTGAGCGCTATCTCACCACGTTTGTTCTTCGGAAGATCAATACCAGCTATACGAGCCATTAATATTGAGAATTTTAGTTTTTTGAGTTAATAAAAATTGTTTATCCCTGCCTCTGTTTAAAACGGGGGTTCTTTTTGTTGATGATGTACAATTTACCTTTACGGCGCACGATCTTACAATCTACGCTGCGTTTTTTTATCGATGCTCTAACTTTCATGACTGTTATTTTACTTTTTTGTTTTAGTTTATTCCAAAGTCCCTTAGCGGGGCTTAGGGCGATTTATTTATAACGGTATATGATCCGGCCGCGGCTCAGATCATATGGACTCATTTCCACGCCCACCTTATCGCCCGGCAATATGCGTATGTAGTGCATGCGCATCTTACCCGATATGGTAGCAAGAATTTCATGGCCATTCTCCAAACGTACACGGAACATGGCATTTGACAATGCCTCAACTATTGTACCGTCTTGTTTGATCAGAGATTGTTTAGCCATATTTTAAAAGGACTGCAAAGGTAGGAAAAACTTTTTATTTAATAAAATTCATTAAAAAATAAAAATAAAGTCCTTTTATGCCCCAAAACTAAGGGAATTACGTCGCATTCTGACAACGCCCAAAATATACAAATTTATTGTTTAATGAACGGGAAATACCCTCCGTGCTGAATTAAAATGAATTTGTGCTCTTCAGGCTTAAATTCCACCACAATTCCCGCCCGGTCGTAGTTGAAAATGTCCTTTTCTATCGGATTTAGCGGGTGTGGGTCCTGCCCGGTAGCCTGCGACACCAGAGCCGTCTGCATATCGTTTTTCGCGACGGTAATGTGCATTTTCAACTGCTCATTATAATATATACCCACATAACGGTCCAACTCCTCCGGCGAAACACTGATGATCGGAATATTAAATATCGGCTGCTTCTTTCTTTGGTTGGTCATGTATATGATCACAATAAAGCAAACCAACATGAGCACCAGCCCCGTGAGACGCATGAGTTGTCCG
>CAYNGS010000822.1:0-1617 GCA_964396625.1 uncultured Flavipsychrobacter sp. | reverse complement strand
ATGTATTCTAATTTTAAAACTAAAAAACATTAAAATGAAAAAATTATTATTGCTTTCTGTTTTGGCCGTACTTATCATTTCCTCCTGTAGAAAGAAGGATCATGCCGTGTCCACAACAGTAACTGCATCATACCCTACTATTACTTTTACCAATGGCCAGTTTTTTAGTATACCTGTTGGTGGCCTGCGCCCTACCATCATAGCAACAGCCTACGACTCATTTTACAAAGAAATAGACAATGTACTCGTTGTAGACAGCACTGTAAACAATCTTGTTCCTGGTTTTTATGTAGGGAAGGCCTGGGCAAAAAACCATTACGGCTTAGTTGGGTCGGCATATTACTTTGTAGCAGTTACAAATGTTTCTGATTCTATGAATCTTTCAGGTCATTGGCTCCAGGTTATGTTCAATGATTCTACCGCTACAGACATACACAAAATTACAAGAGGCATATATAGTACCTCCAACCTCCTGGGTGTTAACTTCATTTTAGATCCTGCTGACTACATGAGTGGATATTTTGCAGTACTTAATGACACAACCATAGCATTTGATCCGCTCACGGTGGCCAGTGGCAATGTTACAGCCGCTACCGGTGCGCTCACCCTTACACCTACTGCTGGCGACACAACCATCACTTATGGTGTATCTGGCGGCCCGGTGTCTTTCTTTAAACATTAAGCCGTCTTATAGCATTATTTCATATTCACTCCCGACAAAAATATTGTTGGGAGTTTTTATTTGTAACAGGGTACAGTAATTCGTTTTTTTAACAATTTTTCCGTCACCCAGCTATTATATTTGCACACTAATTTCAGCTTATGCGCATTTTCCTTGCCTTAATGGCTTTTTTAATTATCCCTTCATCATTGGTTTTGGCACAGGATGCGACGGACAAGGTGAGCAGTAATGCGGTGCCTCCGGCTATCGTGAAGCCCGGCCGTGATTTTGTTATGCTCCAGTTCAATTATAACAATTGGCTGCAAAAACCGGATAGTGTAAAAAGTAAGACATTTGGCTATGGCTTTAACGCATACATCTGCTACGACTTTCCTATTAAGAAAACCAGCCTCAGTTTTGCGGCAGGCTTAGGTATCAATACTTCCGTTGTGTATCTTAATCAGCAGGTGATCTCCCTGGCTGACACAGGCGTAACAGGCGGCAGCGCCCGTTTTTTGCCAGACACGGCTTTCTCAGGCCAGTATAAGAAATATAAATTCGTTACTACCTACATTACAGCGCCTTTCGAACTGCGCTATTTTGGCAATAAATACAACAGGAACAAGGGCTTTAAAGCCGCCATAGGTATGGAGATAGGTACGTTGCTGGGAGCGCACACAAAGGGGCTTAAATCGATAGATGGCACCAATGTGAAAGAGAAGGTGGATACCAAAAGGTATGTTACACCCTGGAACTTTGCCGCAACAGCGCGCATAGGCTGGGGCAATTTTTCGCTGTTCGGCTCATACAACCTCACGAACGTCTTCAAGCTGAATGCCGGCCCGCCAATTACGCCTATGTCATTAGGTATATGTCTTACCGGGCTTTAATAACTGATATTTTGATTTTGGCTGCCTGTCCTTCAGTAGGGATACTCATGCGCATGTGCAGAAAAG
>CAYNGS010000821.1:0-1624 GCA_964396625.1 uncultured Flavipsychrobacter sp. | reverse complement strand
GAGCGGAAAACTTATTGTGCAGTAAGGCACCGCTTTTCACCACTTTCCCAACAATGCCTACCTTTAGTTCCTAAATCATACATGTTGAAGTTACATATACTTGCTATTGCAGCTCATCCCGATGACATCGAACTGAGCTGTGCCGGTACCCTCATCAAGCACGCAAATGCCGGCCAGGCAGTGGGCATCCTTGATCTTACGCAAGGGGAGCTGGGTACAAGAGGGAGCGCCGCCATACGTATAAAAGAAGCACAGCACGCCGCGAAGGTTATGGGTGTGCAGGTGCGTGAGAATGCCGGTATGGCCGATGGATTTTTCAGGAACGACGAGGCGCACCAGCGCACGCTCATCACTTACATAAGGCGTTTCCGTCCGGAAATAGTAATTGCGAACGCCCTCGAAGACCGCCATCCTGACCATGGCAGGGGAGGGCGGCTCATAGCCGATGCCTGCTTCTTTGCCGGCCTGCGGCGCATAGACACCATCTGGGAAGGCAAGAGCCAGGAGCCATGGCGTCCAAAACGCGTATTTCACATGATACAGGACCGCATTACTGAGCCAACGTTCATTGTGGATATATCAGATACGTTCGAAAGGAAGCTGGAGGCCATACATTGCTACAAAAGCCAGTTTCACGATCCGGAATCGGAAGAGCCGGCCACCTATATTGCTACCGCAGGCTTTTTAAACAATATAAAGCATCGCGATTCCCTGATGGGTAAGCGTATTGGCGTTCACTACGGTGAATGCTTCATATCTGAAAATACTCCCGGCATCAGCAGTCTCGACAGCCTGGTGCTGCCCGACATTCCATGAAAAAAGCTTTTACGGCTCTTTCGTTCATTTCGGTATAGTTTTTGCTTTAAACTATGTGAACGGCTTATGTGCGCAAATAAAATTTAACTTTTTTTAGACCCTTTGACAATAAATTACCCGAAAACCAAGTTACTATACATAAGTTACTATACATCATGAAGATCTCTTTGGTAATAATTACTTATAATGAAGAAAACAACATAGCGAGGTGCCTGGAGTCGGTCAAAAATATCGCAGATGAGATCGTGCTGATCGATAGCTACTCTATCGATAAAACTGTTGAGATCGCGAGGACCTATGGAGCCGTGGTTTTCTACCATAAGTTCAACGATTTTGGAGAGCAGAAAGCGTTTGCCATAAAGCAGGCTACCTACGATTGGATACTGTCGGTAGATGCCGACGAAGTGCTGTCTCCGGAGCTGCAGCAAAGCATACTGAAGGCCAAATCAGACCCGCACTACGACGGTTACAATGTTAACATACTCACCAACTATTGTGGCAAGTGGATAAGGCATTGCGGCTGGTATCCGCAGCCCAAGCTGCGGTTCTTCAACAAGAATAAATACAGGTTCAACACGAATAAGGTGCACGAAGGCATTGTGACGTCTGACAGCAGGGCAAAGATCAGCTCGCTGCAGGGTAATCTTTTGCACTACAGCTACAAAACGATCTCTGACCATACCAAGAAGATAGAGTTGTATTCCGAGCTGGCAGCCATTAACGCGATCGATAAGGGCGAAAGGATATCCCTGCTAAAGATACTGTTTGGCCCGCCCTGGAAATTCTTCTATCACTACATTCTCCGGCT
>CAYNGS010000820.1:0-1634 GCA_964396625.1 uncultured Flavipsychrobacter sp. | reverse complement strand
AAACAATTATCTACAGCTAAATGGCAAGATAATCAGCCAGCAAACAATTTTAAACCTGCCAAAGGAACAACAGAAACAATTAGAAGCTATTTTCTCACTTAATCCCTAAGTATTTAGGTTATGCAAAAAAATAAAGAAACACATACATTAATGCCAAAATGAAATAATAATCTCAAAAATGGGAAGAAGATGGACGGGTGCGAGAAGTACCAATGAAGTAATGAGATTGGAGTTATCCGGACTAATCCGAGATGGAATGATTAAAAAGGATGGGACATACAGGGGTAGTATTACCTGGACAAGAGGTGGTAGTATATCAATAGAAACATGCAATACTCAAGATGAGAAGTTCATTAAGTTATCCTATACAACAGGAGAAAGCAAAAAGACAATGGACTATAAAATCAATCTGGTTACTGTCCCATCTAATTTGGGCAATGGTGAAGTTTTATATTTCATATGCCCGGTTACAGGTGAAAAATTCCGGATTCTTTATGGTGCCTATGGCTGCGATATTTTTAAAAGCATAAAGGCGTATAATACGAGGATCTATTACCGATTGCAACAGGAATCCAAGAGTTGGTTACCTAACACTAAATACTGGATCCTCGACAGAAGGATTAAGGAATTAGAAAAAAAGCGGTTTTCGCATATCTATAAGGGACAGAAAACAAAACGGGCTGTATTATTAGAAAAATTGAAAACTGATCAAATGGAAGCGGACATGTTAAGATTATTAAGTATTGCTGGGAATTTATCTAAGTTGACCGGCAGGGAACTAACAGGTTTTTAATCCTAGTTAGGGAATTTAATCAAGCTCATCTAAGAAACGAAAAGTATGCAAATTGTATGCAAATGAAAAACGGGCTTCAACGATAAAACCGCTGAAACCCGCTCCTGTATTGGTGACCTCGTCAGGATTCAAACCTGAAACCTTCTGATCCGTAGTCAGATGCTCTATTCAGTTGAGCTACGGGGCCATTTCATTTTTTGAGGCTGCAAAGATACGAAAGCCTTAATATTTTTACAAATACTTTTTAGAGCCTGTAAAATAGCACAACTTTGAGCAAACTTTTGCGTCGATGAACATAGAGATCTGGTCGCTGGGTAAAGAAAATGAGTCTTTTATAGATGAGGGGCTGCGCCACTATTTTCAAAAGACCAAGCCGTATAACCCGGTGGAACTTGTTATCCTTCAAACCCCGAAGAAGGCAGCTACAACCGATATTGAGCGGGCGCGCCTGCAGGAAGAAGAACTGATCCTTAAAAAACTTCAGCCAAATCACTACCTGGTACTATTGGATGAACGTGGCAAATTGCTTAATTCAATACAATGGTCACAACAGTTTCAGCATTGTATGAATACCGGCGTAAAAACGTTGGTATTATTGATCGGGGGCGCTTATGGCGTAACAGACAGTATAAGAAAACGGGCCAACCAATGCTGGTCGCTATCAGGCCTGGTATTTCCGCATCAATTGGTGCGGCTTATCGTTGCAGAGCAGGTATACAGGGCTTTCAGCATCCTGAACAACTCTCCCTACCACCATTCTTAGGACAGGGCCTTATCACCCCATAAGTGTGAAATTAATGTTGTTATCCGTTCCGGATTTCTGTGAGAATCCAAATGAGAT
>CAYNGS010000819.1:0-1637 GCA_964396625.1 uncultured Flavipsychrobacter sp. | reverse complement strand
ACGACGGCTCCCATACGATCACCTCAGAGATATAAGGAGAAACAGTAAATAACAACGCTCCTCCAAAGACAATGGCCCTGCTACCTTCAGCCTGCACATCCTCCAGCAACCCTGCCACCAATCCCAATAGGAGGCAGGTGTTGATGGTGTGCAGCGTAATGAATAGCAAATGCCACAACCATGGGTTAACGCCAAAAAGTTTATAAAAAATATAAGTATTGAATTGCGTGAACTGGTACAGGCTTTGCGCATGAAAATTGGTCCGGTTGATATAGTCCCAGAAGCTGTGGTTCCTGATCTGGTCGAGCCAGCCAGTAAAATCGGTCACAAAACCTGCCTTCGCGGCTGGATAGTATAGAACAAACAGCAGTAACCATAAAAAACAGAATACAGCGCCTCCGTTTGTTGGACGGCTGCGATGGGCGGTGGCGTTGTTATAAAAGCTGGTTCTTTGCTCCAATTAAATGGTATGTATTAACAAATATAGTTCATGTTCTACTATCTGCTCATTCGCTTCCTTTATAGGCCCGGCGCGAAATGTATCGATAGTGCCGGAATGCGTATCTTTATACAGTAAAACTGCCGCGACAACCGGCAATAGTTATTCACATCTGTGGATTTCTTTGCCTTTGCCGGATTAGTGATGTAACCTACTTTCGGTAGTGAAAAAGAAAAGGTAGAACGCATGGATATCGAACAATTAATGCCTCATGTGGAAGCGCTGATATTTGCCAGCGAGCGTCCGCTTACACAAATAGAAATGACCGAAGTTCTTGGCCAGGCCCTCGAAACTGTAATAGAGTCAGAACGTATCGCCACCTGCATAGACGCCATTCGCGAAAAATACGATGCGGAATACTATCCTTTCCAGTTGCGTGAAATAGGCGGCGGTTATCAATTCCTTACTAAAAAGGCATTTCACAAAACGGTCCTCCAGCTCAACGGCGATAAGCATATCAAGAAGTTGTCTACTGCTGCTATGGAAACTTTGTCGATCATTGCCTACAAACAACCGATCACCAAGAGCGAGATCGAGTATATAAGAGGGGTGAGCGCGGACTACAGCATCCAGAAACTTTTGGAAAAAGAACTGATCGTTATTGCTGGCCGCAATGAAGATATGGTTGGCAAGCCGCTCATCTATAATACCTCTAAGAATTTTATGGATTACCTCGGCATTAACTCACCTGCACAATTGCCGCAGATGAAAGACATCACCGATATCCAGATCGTAATGCCGACCAGCAGCGAAGATGCCCTGCCGGCCGACACTCCAGGATTAATGATCGTAAATGATCACAACGAGCTGAAACAGGCATCATAGACTAATAGAAAGGAATTGTTAAATTCACAACCTGCCGCTTCCCTCTGAAGCGGCTTTTTTTTAAAACAAAAAGGGCAAACTTTTCAGTATGCCCTTTGTAACTATTATCCACGACGATTATCATTCGTCATAATTAATTGTACCCGTTATGCCAGTGCAGGTAGCCGTTCCTGTATTAAAGAATACAGTTACAGTTCCGGAAAAACTTCCGCTGGCGTCATGAAATCTGCCGGTACCTCCCGTGATATCGGCATGCAGCGTACCGGATGCAGACGTGGCGCTGATAAAGTAAAGCGCATAAGGGCGAATGCTT
>CAYNGS010000818.1:0-1651 GCA_964396625.1 uncultured Flavipsychrobacter sp. | reverse complement strand
GGCCTGTCACCCGATGAGTTGATGGGTATTATCGATAAAGGTGTTGCAGTCATAAAGTCTATTGTCACACATCCCATTCAGTTCGTGTCCAACCTCGTTAGTGCAGCCAAGCTCGGCTTCAAAAATTTTGGTAAGAATTTCCTCACCCATCTCAAGGATGCCGTATTCAACTGGCTCACAGGCGCTTTGGAGGGCGTGCACTTGCCCAAGGTCTGGGATGCCAGGGGCATCTTCTCGCTCGTGCTCGATATTTTAGGGATTACGTACCAGGTAATAAGGCAAAAGATGGTCGTATTGATGGGCGAGCCTGTTGTGGCGAACCTTGAGAAGGTCTTTACCCTTGTTAAGACGCTTGTCACCGAAGGTCCGGTAGCTGCCTGGGAGCAGCTGAAAGAAATGGCTGGCGAAATAAAAGACACATTTATCGATGCGGTAAAAAGCTGGATTCAGAATACAATAATATTTAAGGCGATAGAAACCGTTGTTGCTATGTTCATCCCGGGTGCTGGTTTTGTAAAAGCTATAATAGGCATTTACGATACGGTCATGTTCTTCATCCAGAAGGCGAAAGACATAGCCAAAATGGTCGGTGATTTCCTCGGCTCGGTTGCTGATATAGCCGCAGGTAAAATAGACGCGGGAGCCAATGCCCTCGAAGGTGGCCTCGCAACGGCGCTCAGTCTCGTCATAAACTTCCTTGCCCGGTTTTTACATTTAGATGGTATCACGGATAAGATCAGGAAGGTGATAGAAACCATACGCGCCAAGGTAAGTATGGTCATGGATAAGGTCGTTCTATGGATACAGAAGATGGCAGGCAAGCTGGTTGAGAAAGGAAAAAGCGCGGTGAGGTCTGTTCTTGGCTGGCTCGGACTGAAAAAAGAATTTAAAGCTGCTGACGAAAAGGATCATACGATAAACATGGAAGGCACAGAGGCCAGCCCGCAGCTCATTATCAGGAGCACACCGAAAACGCTTGAAGAATTAATTGACGACTACAAAAAAGACCCGAACTATAAAAAAGATGCAGCTACAACCGAGCGGATCGAAAGTGCATTAAGGATAAAGAACAGGTTCATGAATGCTGTCGAAAAGAATCAGGGTGGCCAGCCTGCTGATAATAAGGTGCAATTTGAAACAATGGCTCAGGCGCTGATCGCTTACGTCAAGGACCTTTTTGTTACTACCAAAGCCTCCGATAAACGTGCAGTTTCTTACACCGGATTGCATAATGGCGCTGGCAATGGAATGACCGCTAACCCCCTTGTCAATGATAATACCGAAGGGTCGCCCACATCTGGTGCCACTGGTATCTACGAAACGCTGTTTAAAAGGAAGCATTCCGGCGGAAACGTCCCTTATTATATTCAGGGCCATCTGCTCAATGAGAAATTAGGCGGCCCTAACGAAGAAAAAAACTTAACACCCCTCAAGCGATCAACCAATTCCGAGCATGAAGCGATTATTGAGAGGAGCCTGAAAAAATATTATGGAGATAAGAAGAAACTTAAATATATTGTTACACCCGTTTACGGCCTCCCTAATCCCGATCTTCCAAACGCGAAGACGGCCAGGGAATTGAAAATAAACGAAATTAAAAAGCAGGAACGGGAGTGTGTGCCGGTTAGTGTTTCGATACAATCATCATACT
>CAYNGS010000817.1:0-1658 GCA_964396625.1 uncultured Flavipsychrobacter sp. | reverse complement strand
CCAACGGTTTGGTCTATACGTACATTGCAGATGCAATTTATCGGGTCAGTAAATCCCAGGTCCCTGTGCAGCAATTTCTTCGCCAGGTACGCATCAGTCCAAACGTAGAACACCAGTTTTCGGGGCAGCTTGGCCTGAAACGTTTTGTTGATCTTTTCGTAAGCCTCCTCGTGCTGCTTCATAAATTCAAAGGGAAACAATCTCATTCCTGCCGTATCCTGGAAGTTGTAGGTGATATGCTCTTTTTCAATTTTTATCCACTTCGGTTCCGAGTCATTTTCGGTGTATGAAACCGAGCGCTTGTCATCGATCCGGACAAGCATGTTTTGAGCCGCACTCACCGAATTGTCCGTTTTATGTATTGCTATCGCATATTTCAATTCTGATATCGCCGCATCTTTCTTGCCTGTCATAAAATAGGCTTTCCCAAGATAAACATGACTCCATCCTGAAACCCACGATGCGTCATGATCAAGGTCTATTGCCTTTTGGAGGAAAGATATGGCTGTGTCGCACCTTCTATCGTCCACAAACATCCGACCTATTAAGTGATACATGCCGGCATCCGCCTCGGTCTTTATCACATCCGAGGCCATTTCCATCGCCTTTGCTGTCTGCCCCTGGTTGGCGAGTTTGTATATCTCATCCTTTGCCTGGCAATGTGCGCGCAGACCAAGACCGATAAGCACTAACATAAACACAACCTTCATGTGCATATTTTATAAAAGTAAAATTATATTTTCCCTGTAAACTGTATAATAACTTATTGCTGCCGGTAATAAATAACATTCAGTAACTTGCATGGGTATTAGAGTTATGGGGTCGTACAGTATCGGAGAGGCGCTAAACCTGCTCCTGGAAAAATCGCACTGGAAGCCAAAGGTGGTGGAACTGCGCCTGAGGCAGGAGTGGGAGACTATTGTCGGTAAGACCATCTCGAAGTACACCCGGTCTATAAGCCTGAACGGCAAAAAACTGACCATCTATACAGATGTAGCGCCGCTGAAGCAGGAGCTGCTGCTAGGCAAAGAACAACTTATCGTTCGCCTTAACGAGTACTTCGAAGAAAGGATAGTAGATGAGGTGATCATTAAGTGACCCTGCGTGGATACCTCCCACCAAGCCGCCCGCTTAAAATATCTTTATCAGTTCTTCCAGGTGGTTTATCTCGTACGTCGGCTTGCGCGCATGCGTTACTTTGCCGGGGTTATAATAAACGGTATCCCAGCCGGCATTTATGGCGCCAAGTATGTCGATATCAATAGCGTCGCCTATCATTATACTTTCTTCCGCGGTGGCATTCGTCACTTTCAGCGCAAACTCAAATATATCGGGATGCGGCTTCATGCTATTGCTCTTTTCAGAGGTAATAAGCTGCTTAAAGTATCTCGATATGCCGGAGTACTGTAGCTTCAGCCGCTGCGTGGTTTCGAAGCCATTGGTGATCAGGTGCATCTCATACCGCCCTTTGCAATGCTCCAGTACTTCTTTTGCATGCGGTATCAACAGCTTTTGCAAGGGCAGTATCTCAAGGTAGGCAGTGCTCAGCTCGTTGGCAAGCGCAGTGTCCGCTACTTTGTGATCGAGCAGCATCAGCCACATCCTTTTCCAGCGCAGTTCCTCCCGCTTTATAAAACCTTTGCGGTAGCGCTCCCACA
>CAYNGS010000816.1:0-1659 GCA_964396625.1 uncultured Flavipsychrobacter sp. | reverse complement strand
GCAACCGATTCGGATATCCTGTCAGCGGTGATAATATTGTCGCCGTAAGCATTTGAGAACAATTGGGAATAATATGACAGGGTAGATAATTTAGCCGGAAGTGCGTTGAAGTCACCGATGCCCATCTCCACGTGGTTGGTAATCGGTCGGGCTACCAAATTTTGCAGTATATTTTCCCGGCCGTCCCAGAACAGTGGCAACCCCTCCCGGCTTATAATATCGACTAAAGGGTTATCGCCTGCAAGGTTTGCAATATTCTTTGAATTCCTCTTGGTAAGCTTTCCCTCATAACCAACACTGAATGCTACATTATCAGCGAAACCCAATGCCTGTTTATGGCAACTGCCGCATGATATCGAATTGTTGAGGGACAAATGCGTATCGTAAAACAATACGCGTCCAAGGGTGGCCTTGTCGTCAGTGTGCAGGCCAGCGGATGGTACACTGGAAGCTAAATTATACACATACGGAACAGCCGGAAGATCAAGATATATCGTGCCAGTGGGCTTGTCTGAATTTTTCTTGCAGGAGTAAGCAACTACTATCAACATAACGATAGCAAGTATGGATATGCTCTTTTTCATAAGGGTATATTTATAAGTGAAGAAACTCTCTAAGTAAAAATACCATTTATATTTCAGCCACCAATATAGTTATTATCTATAGCTTAGGCACATATACAATATACTTCTCCTCAAACGCAGGCTCTGGGAAAATATTGTGTACGCTCCATGCCTGTACAATTTTCTTTAAGCCGGAGTCATTGATTTCGTTGCTCAGATCGCCCCCTTTAAGACAGATAAGGCCATTGGGGAATTCATCGCTTTTTTGTCCCTGTCTGATCAAGGGATTGATCCATTTCCATAACTCGCCCAGCGGCGCCACCGCTCTCGATACTGCATAATCGAATGTTCGCCCCCTGATCTCCTCAACCCTGCCATGCACGGCAGAAACATTTTTCAGACCTATGGCCCCCACTACCTCCTCAACAACCTTTATTTTCTTCCCGATACTGTCGGCAAGCAAAAAACTTACGTTCGGAAAAAAGATAGCAAGTGGAATGCCTGGAAAACCACCCCCTGTGCCTATGTCCACGATCTCGGCTCCATCGTCAAATGAACACGATGCAGCAATGGCCAGCGAGTGCAGCACATGTTTCTCATATAGCGCGTCGATGTCTCTTCGCGAAATGACGTTTATCTTTTCATTCCATTCCTTATATACTGCTTCCAACTTCCGAAACTGCTCCAATTGCACCTCAGTAAAATCGGCAAAGTATTTTAAGATTATCTCCAATGTTTTTTATTTTTCCAGGTTATATACGGAAAGAAGGCAAAGTTATAGACGATCCACGCTAAATCGAAGAGCGGAAACAAATAAACCAGCTTCTTTTCGTTCAATTTGTAAGCGGTCGCTGCCCATATTGCCCAGTAGCACAAACATCTGACCGCCATAAACGCAAGTGCAGTCAGGCAATAAGGTGTAAATAAAAGCCAAAAGAAACCGAGCCATAACGCTGCATGGGCCATGGCATACCCGCCGAGCAAGGTCTTTGTTTCGGTACCATAGTATTTTCCGGTAGACAAGTGCCGTTGTTTTTGTTGTACCCACTCCTTCCAGGTAGCTTTGGCATCAGAATAAGTAAATGTGCCTGTCTCG
>CAYNGS010000815.1:0-1671 GCA_964396625.1 uncultured Flavipsychrobacter sp. | reverse complement strand
GCCCAATATCACCAGGCGTTGTCTTCCTTTGCTCACTATTGCAGTTTTAATGTTACGATACTCATGATCGCCAATACTATTCCTATGATCCAAAAACGCGTTACTATTTTTGATTCGTGGTATCCTTTTTTCTGGTAATGATGATGCAGCGGCGCCATCAGGAAAATGCGCTTCCCTTCGCCGAATTTCTTTTTTGTCCGTTTGAAGTACCATACCTGCAGCATCACAGACACAAGCTCGATAAAGAATATGCCGCAAATGATCGGTATCAATAGCTCTTTACGCACAATTATAGCGAGCGATGCTATGATGCCGCCCAATGCAAGACTGCCGGTATCGCCCATGAAAACCTGTGCCGGATATGCATTGTACCAAAGGAAGCCAACACATGCGCCCACAAACGCCCCGATGAAGATGGACAGTTCGCCAAGGTTCGGAATGTCCATTATATTCAGGTAACCGGCGAAAAGATAGTTGCCGGATACGTATGCAAATACCCCGAGACACACGCCGATGATCGCGGATACACCCGTTGCAAGCCCATCCACACCGTCTGTGATATTTGCGCCATTGGAGACAGCAACTATAATAAATATTACAAATAGAATATAGATAATAGGAGTTGTTACTTCTATATACTTCTGACCGAACAACGCTGCTATTTTTTCGTACCTGAATTCGTGCGATTTCACAAATGGGATCGTGGTCGTAGCTGTCCGCACATTTACATACGTCTGCACCTTCCCATTCTCATCCTTGCGTACGAACTGCCCGGCTTCCAGTTTTTCCGCCGCGTTGTATACGCCGCTATGTCCGCCCGCTACCTCCCTGCTTATTACCACGTGATTGTTATAGTACATGGTGAGCCCCACAATTATCCCCAGCCCCACTTGCCCCATAACTTTGAATCGGCCGGCCAGCCCTTCCTTATTTTTTTTGAAGACTTTAATATAGTCATCTAGAAAACCTACCAGCCCCAGCCACACCGTAGATACCAGCATCAGAACTATGTATACGTTGAGTATGCGTGCGAACAGCAGCGTAGGTATCAGTATTGCGCCGATGATGATCAGCCCACCCATTGTTGGTGTTCCTCTCTTCTGGCTTTCACCATGCAGCCCGAGATCGCGCACCGTCTCACCGATCTGTTTGCGCTGCAAAAAGCTGATCATCCGCTTGCCCATCACCATTGAAATCACCAGCGACAAAATGATCGCCATAGCTGCCCGGAACGTGATGTAATTAAATACACCGGCTCCGGTCAGGTGGAACGTATCGCGCAGGTATGTGAACAGATAATACAGCATTTCCTTTTATCTATTTAATATTTCAAAAGCTTCTGTTAGTACCTCCCGGTCGTCAAAATGATGTTTAACACCTTTTACCTCCTGGTAAGTCTCGTGTCCTTTGCCGGCCACAAGCACCACATCGCCGGCCTTGGCAAGGGTACATGCCACTTTAATAGCTTCCCTTCTGTCAGCAATACGCAGGCTCTTTCTCTTCTGGGGCCCTGTCAATCCCTCTTCCATTTCGTTCAGTATCACTTCAGGGTCTTCACTTCGCGGATTGTCTGAAGTCAGTATAGCCTTATCGCTATGCTCACAGGCCACCTGAGCCATTATCGGGCGTTTTGTTTTATCCCTGTCCCCGCCACAGCCAACTACGGTAAAC
>CAYNGS010000814.1:0-1673 GCA_964396625.1 uncultured Flavipsychrobacter sp. | reverse complement strand
TATGGCGTTGTTATGGTCGTCAGCTATATATATGTTGCCCTTCTTATCAATGGCAATACCTACGGGATTATTCAAAGTGGCCGCAGTGGCAGCTCCGCCATCTCCGGTGTAGCCGGTGGTATTCTTTCCTGCAATAGTGGTGATAATGCCCGACGTGCTCACCTTGCGCACAACGTGGTTGTAGCCGTCAGCAAAGATGATGTTGCCGCCGCGGTCAATGGCCAGCCCGAAAGGTCCGTTAAGCTCTGCCGCAGTAGCCTGCCCGCCGTCTCCCGAATAGCCGCCAGAAGCAGTGCCACCTGCTCCAAAGCCATTGCCTGCAACGGTGGTTATAGTACCGCTTGTATCTATCTTGCGGATAACGTTGTTCACAAAATCGGTAAAGTACAGATTCCCGATGCTGTCCAGCACAAGGTCTGACGGAGAGTTTAATATCGCCGCGCTCGCCGGCCCGCCATCGCCCGTATAACCAACATTATCAAAAGTGCCCGCTATGGTCGAAATGACCTGCGCCTGAACCTGTGCACTCACCAGCAGTACCGCCACTGCTATCAACGATGTGGATAGATGTTTTCTCATGTATACAAACCTACATGAAAAACCTAAATTTACCTGCATCTGTAAGCGAAATTCATATGTTTTCACCTAGATGACCGGTATGGCCGGTTCTCCCGAAGCCGGGAGAAATGACACAATTTGCAAGCTCGGTTTAAAGGCGTACGGTTATCCAGACACTCCCAAAAGGGGGGATTTTGTAGTCATACTATACCCACAGGTTGCCGTAGCCGGTAGTTTTAATTATCTTGGCCCCCTGATAATTACACGCTCCAAAAACCAAACAATGAAATTTCTGTCTGTCTTATTTGTCGCAGCCCCGTTGATCATCTTATCTTCATGTGGCAATAGTGTTACAAGATCTGCAACTGCTATGGATACTTTGTCTGCCGATAACCCGTTTATTAAAGAGAGCACGCTGCCTTTCCAGGCTGCCGACTTTGACAAGATTAAGAACAGCGATTTCAGCCCCGCCTTTTCCGAGGGTATGCGTCGCCAGATCGCCGAGATCCAGGACATCGCAAACAGCACGGCCGCGCCTACATTCGAAAATACACTTGTCGCTATGGAGAAGAGTGGGCAGATGTTGCGCCGTGTAAGCCTCGTGTTCAATCTGCTCTCCGGGGCTAATACCAACCCCGACCTGCAGAAGCTTTCAGAAGAAGTTGCACCCAAACTCGCATCACATTCCGACGCAATTTTTCTCAATGCCAAATTGTTCAAACGTGTGGAGGCCATCTACAACCAGCGCGCCACACTAAAGCTGGATACCGAGTCAAACCGCCTCGTTGAGTATTACTACCAGAAATTCATCTTATCGGGTGCCAACCTGTCCGATAATGCAAAAGACAGCCTGAAGAATATTAACAAGGAAGAGGCCGGCCTTAGTGCCAAATTCACTAATCAGTTGCTGGCCGCCACCAAGGCAGGTGCACTCGTTGTTTCCGACAAAGCGGAGTTGGCTGGTCTTTCAGATGCCGCCATCGATGCCGCTGCACAGGCGGCCAAAACCAACAACATGCCGGGCAAGTGGCTGATACCCCTGCAGAACACTACCCAGCAGCCCGACCTGCAATCGCTCACCAACCGCGCCACACGCCAGAAATTGTTCGAAGCAT
>CAYNGS010000813.1:0-1674 GCA_964396625.1 uncultured Flavipsychrobacter sp. | reverse complement strand
GTCAATGCTTCTTTTTGGGGTGGTGGATCTACTACCCACATCCGGTTCGTACACCAGAATGTAGATGCACGGCACGAAGTACTTGTGTCATCTGTCGCCGACCTCCCCTTTGGAACTTATAACCTGATGACTTACCTGGCTCTCGGCACGAAGGACTGTCGGGCAGTTGCTTCCATTTTCGCAAACCTTACCAACGATTTCGGATTGACACCAGGCTACACCCCCGCTCAGTTGTGGGCTAAAACAATTGTTCCCAACGCATATAGTTATGCATTGGGCGACAGCGACTACATGGATGCGGGCATTGCACTTGTATTTAACGTGGGTAACCTCACTGCTGCCGGCACGCCCGGAGACAGCACTGTTCTTTCTTATGCCTACTTCTACAACCACAACGACGGTATCGATAGCGCATTCCCTGATCCCCAGATGGTCGTAAATGGAAGCCTAGTGCCGAATTCACCACAGCCGTATCCTACTTACGATACTTTCTTTGCATGCTCTGCGCCCGGCGCTACCTTCATACCTGTAGATATACTGCATGCTACGGACAAAGATTGGACATGGAGTAAATGGACATGGGCGCCGGCAACAGGGCTCACTTCTACCACCGGCGTGGTAGACACAGTTGCGCTCAACTTGCTTTCCGGGCCTATCACATACACCATCACAGGCACCGATAGCGCGATGGGCAACGTATCCTGCAATCATCGCATTTTCTACCTTACCATAGTGCCCTGCCATACCGCATTTAATAATTATCCTTGCGAGGGCGATACCCTCAGATTAGGCGACCGCGGCGACTCGGTTGGTGCTACATATTTCTGGTACGGCCCCGGTGGTTTCACAAGTGGTGTGCAGAATCCTTACAGGTATCCCGCCACACTCGCCGAAACCGGCTTATACTATGTCGTGCGAACCCGTTTCGGTGTAAGCGACTCAGATAGTACCTATGTGTTTATTCACCCCAAACCCATACTCAATATTACCAGCAACATTCCACAGTGTGCGCCGCTTGTCACACCGCTCACACTCAGCGTGCTGCCAGACTCTGTTGGTGAAACATTCTTGTGGTCTGGCCCTAATGGCTTTACCTCTACGGATCAATTCCCTACCATCACGCCGTTCGATTCCACCGGGCAGGGGATGTATACAGTAAGCGCTATTTCCCAGTTCGGGTGTACGAATATGAATAGTTATGGCGTCTGGGCTGGAGTGGTTCCTGGGTTCACTTTCGAGACCTTCCCCGGTTGTGTTTTTGACACCGTGATTTTCCATAACACCTCGCACAATGCCAATGTTTATGCTTGGGATTTCGGCGATCTCTCGCCTATAAACCCCGATCGTGAGGTTGGTATGCATCTCTACTCAAGTGGTCACAAACATTATACTGTTACGCTTAAGGTGCACAACCTGCATTGCCCGACGGATAGTCCGGTTACCCACGATGTAAACGTTGAGCACTCCGTTCATGCCCTCTTCAGAGCTACGCCGGATACAATATGTTTCGAGCCGGGTGTAACAATGCCTTTCTTCGACTCTTCTTGGGCAGATGAATACGATAATGTAACGCCTCTTGGCAACAATGTTTGGCCGGGAACCAGTTGGTTCTTCGATGATGGCTCATCAGATACTGCCTATACACCAACTCCGCATCAGTACAACAGCCCGGGC
>CAYNGS010000812.1:0-1678 GCA_964396625.1 uncultured Flavipsychrobacter sp. | reverse complement strand
TGTGGCGTATACCATCAACTTGGCTGATTCGTCTTCAAATATTCTCATCAGATCGTTGTGCAGGCGAACACCGAGGCGATGGGCCTCCTCAAAAGAACATCCTTCTTCTTTTTGGATGGCCTCGCGAATGCCAAACTGGAGCGCGCCCGCTTCTTCTTCTTTTTTTGAGGAAACAAGGTCATTGACCATAACGGTGATCAGTGATGCGATCTTGGTGACCTGGCGAACCTTTGGCATTGAATAAATATTGTGCGGCAATTCGTAGGCCTCTACAATGTCGATCATGGCGATGCAGGTCAGCAGGCTATTCATCTGCCGGCCACCGAGGTATTCCCATACCGGTGCGATCATCTTGTTCATGCGCCAACTGGCTTCCTGGCACATGCCCACAAAAAGGGTCATATCCTCATGCCTGAGCCTTGCAACCTGCTGCGGCGTGCCTAACCTTTCGGCATTTGCTATATACTCGCGAAGCGAAGCGAGGACCGGGTGCGCATTCAGGCCTTTGATAGTATCCTCGTTGTATCTTGGTGTCAGGTAAGGCTCATCAACAGCAGACATACACAGCGACAGATTCCTTCCTGTCATGTCGGGAGTGGCGCCTACGCGTTTGTCATCAACAAAATAGTCGTCTACGGCAAAAAGGGATACATTTGCCTGGCAGGCCAGAAACAGCCGTTCACGATCTTCTGAAAATGCATAGGTAAGCATCACGTATCGTCCGAAATTGCATTTTTTAAGGTAATCGAGATGCCCGTCGTAAAGCCTCAGCCGCTCAGCCCATCTCAGTATCCGTTCATTAAGTTCCTCTCCAAGCGCAGCATCATCGCGATATGGCGGACGATGCCGCAGCTCTGTATCGGACTCCTGGTCGGGCCGGTTAATGATGGCTGCAATATTTGTTGTTTGCGTACCGAGCCCCCTGGGGCCGGTAGACAAAATACTTTTGATCAGGTCAATGGTATTGCCCGTATTGTACATAGTCGATCACCAGTTTTAGTAAATACCAACCTCAACATTTTCAAGTACACCGAGCGCATCGGGAACGAGTACTGCAACCGAGAAATAATTCGTTATCAAGTAAGAGATAATTGCTTTCTCATCAATGCCCATGAACCTAACGGACATGCTTGGCTCTATCTCATCGGGCAAGCCCATCTGATATAGTCCTACAACACCCTGGTCTTCAACACCTGTTCTCATTGCGATTATCGACGTCAGCCCATCGACTATTGGAATTTTGTTGCAGGTAAAAATGGGCACACCCCTCCATGCAAGGTTTTCCTTACCGTTGACGTCAACAGTATCTGGATAAATACCCCTCTTCGTACACTCGCGCATGAATGCGGCAATTGCTTTGGAGGGCGCAAATATGTATTGTGTCTTTCGGCGCCTTGACAGCAACTCATCCATATCATCCGGCGTAGGCGGCCCGGTCTGCGTCTGGATACGCTGGCGGTAGTCGACATTATGGAGTAGTCCAAAGTCCTGGTTGTTGATCATCGCAAGTTCCTGAGCTTCCCTGAGCTCTTCAACTGTAAGTCTCACCTGCTCCTCGGTCTGATTATAGGGCGAGTTATACAGATCGGCGACCTTGGTGTGAATTTTCAGAATGGTTTGACCGGTACTTAATTCATATTCGCGCGGGCTATCATCATAAGCCACATAAGTGCTGGGT
>CAYNGS010000811.1:0-1680 GCA_964396625.1 uncultured Flavipsychrobacter sp. | reverse complement strand
ATGAAAATGTACCCTCCGGCTTCAACGTCTCAGCATTGTATATAAAGCCCTTGCCCTCTTTGTAGGTTAGCTGGTATATTTTGCCATTCAGCACAGTAAGCCCCTCGCCAAAATACCGCGCCTCCATCTTTCTCACTTCCAATACCTTGCCCGTTTTCAGGTCCACTTTGCGCACATCCGACGACCCATATTGTCCCGTGCTTTCATACAGTACGCCATTCCGGTATTCCAGTCCTTCTGTAAAAGCTTTTGGGTCGTGTGGGTACTCGCGCACTATGCTGTAAGAAATAGAGGTTGGCAGTGCCACACCTGAATTGTCGGCGGCGGCATTGGTTTCCGCTGGTTTGTTACTGCCGTTGCAGGCCGCAATGATCATGGGAAACAACAGGAGGCTCGTTGATCTACTTAACCTTTTCTGTTGTCTCATAGCGTTTAAAACCTATCGGGTATTGCTGGCGTGGCGGTTTCCCGTCATTTTGCCCGTTCTCCTGCGGCACCTCGCTGATGCCCGTAAAACTTGTGTAATAGGCAGCGTTCATGCCCGCTATTATCAGTTGATCTATGGCATCAGTGCTCAGCTCGCCGGGCTCATCAATAATGGCGAGGGTAGTGTAGGGAGGTGGTGTTTTATTAAGGTCATTGTAATGCGGAAACAGCAGCACCAGTATCTGCCCGGTTATCATTGGGTTAAACGTGATGTGGAAACCCTGTTCCATATATTCCTTTCTCTCTCCCATACTGTTCCTGAACGTCACCAGCATCGGCATTTCGCCCGACCGGAACGATATAGAAGGCATGTCAGCACAGGTGCCATTTGTGTCCTCGTTGAACGCATGAAGGGTATCAATAAAGAAGCCCTGTTTGTAGGCTGCATTGGTATTGAGATGATCGGCAATTTCTTTCAGGTGGTCCTTCAGCTCCTTGTGTTTCTCCAGCCATTGTGCCCTTCTGTCCTGCACATGTTTCACGCCCTCTGCGTACATGTTGGCAATGTTCAGTATGTCGTTTAGCATATCGCCAAAATTAATGAAGTTGTTAATTGCTTCGCTTTTTGTTCCGAAATAATTTAAATAGGTATCTTTAATACAAATTTTAGTTATGAGATTCGTGTGCTCATGCTTAGTGTTCATTGTTTCGTTTTTAGCGGCCGGTTCTTCGCTTGCCCAGGCGCTGCTTATGGGCAGGGTGATCGGCGAAGACGGCAAACCCATTATCGGTGCCATCATCAAGGTCAGCAACCGGTCTGCTGCTGTCGAAACCCGGTCCGACCGCGATGGGCTATACTATACCACATTACTGCCATCTGGCACATACCGTATTGCGATGGTCCATGATGGCAGATACCTGAAGGCCAAAAAGATATATTTCTATGCCGAAGGACCAAAAAAATACTATGTGCTCTGCCCGGCAGACAACAAACTGAAAGTCGAGGTCACCGAAAAAAATGTTTTTATGGATGCGCGGCTCACCAGGGTCGTCGCCGGCCAGAGATACTTTGATGTGCCGGATAACAGGGCCGCTAATAGATACTTTTGGAGGATCAGAAACGGAAACGAAGATAGTGCAGCCGGGCAGTCAGATCCGGTCAGGCACTATGGTGAGAATATCCCGCAAACGAAAGAAATAAAATAACAAACGTAAAACAGCCACGCCCGTCTTTGGCTTCTTGCATTTAACTGT
>CAYNGS010000810.1:0-1681 GCA_964396625.1 uncultured Flavipsychrobacter sp. | reverse complement strand
AACGCCGCTGCATACGGGGCATCGTGCATCTCATCAAATGGATTGGATGATGTATTCCACTCTGTATAATAAACAGGCTTATCTTTCGCTATGTTTTTTACGTCGCGCGCCTCTTTTCTCAATGCACTCCGCCGGCTTTTCGCGAGCTGTTCTTCGGTATCGTCACCTGGCTTTCCGAAGGAGTCAGTTGGGTAGTGGTGCGTTGACACAAAGTCGACCGGTAAATTGTTCTTCCCGCAGAACTCAAGGAATTTCGCTATCCACTCATTATCAGCTGTAGCCGGGCCGCCTACTTTTAACTGGTTATTCACTTTCTTTATTGCGGACGCCGTGCATTTATACAGTTTAAAATATTCAGCCTGAGTTCCTTTCCAAAATGCGTCGAGGTTGGGCTCGTTCCAGACTTCAAAAAACCACTGGCTCACCTCCTCAATACTATACCTGGCAACCCAATGCGCCGCAAGCCGGCTAATAAGGGTTGCCCAATCATCATAGTTTTTCGGGGGAGTTACATTTCCTTTGTAATGAAATACAGTTCCGTCGCCAGAAGCAAGTGCGGTCGGCATAAATGATAACTCAATAAATGGTCGCATTCCTACCGAAAGCAGAAAATCGAACACCTGGTCTGCATTGAAGAAAGAATAAACGAATTTATCCATTTCGACAACGAGCGTGCCCATATCGTCTGAAAGTAAACCATGAAATCGTACGTGTTTGAATCCCAACTCGTTATGACAACGCGTGAGTTGCCGCTGGTAGTCTGCACGTAAAGCCATTGTAGCATGGCAACTGCCGACAGTATGCTCCCAAAAATGCGGGAATGGAACACCTGTATTTGTCACATTGCATTTAAATTCAACGCGGCTAATACTCTTCATTTTATAATAAATGAGTATGACATTAAACAGGATAAAATCATGCCAATAAAGCAGATGCTTACGGTGGTATTATTTTTATCGATGTCTGACATCATGAAAAGAATGTTTTTAATAACCATCCTGAGGCTTGTGCTACTGCTAACTCTCGGCCTAAGCAATTGTAAATCGTCGGGTACCAACCCGTCAAGCAGGCAGGACGACACGACCTACGCGCCCACTGCAGCGATCAACACAACACGAGGGCATGAGTTATTTCAGCAACGCTGCATTGCATGCCATGGATTAAATGGCAAGTACAGGAACAACAATGCAGCCGACCTGCAGTTTAACAAACTGGATAGTATTGGCATCATAAATACGATAGTGAATGGCAAGGGCGCTATGCCTATGTTCGATCATGTAATGCCGGATTCTGATCTCGCACAGCTGGAACTGTATGTGAAAACATTGAGGAGATGATGATAGCCGTAAATGCAGATCTCAGGTATTGCGCCACGCGATCAGTTACGCAAGACTGATATGCTAGCCCACCTGACCCTGCTCCAATAGTGTACCTTGAAAAACGCATTTACAATTTGTAAGTAAACGAGAATCCCTGTCCCCTGTCCATAATGAAGGGCGATAACGACCATCTTTGTTTGCTCAAATTCCTGTTTTTGTGCAATGCTGGTGTAAACAGCCCGGATGCCACGCCCACAGCAGCACCAAGTAAGATGTCAGAGGGAAAATGCTTACCTGCCTCAAGGCGCATATATCCCATACCAGCTGTCGCAGCTGCAGCCCCACCATAAATTGCCCATTTC
>CAYNGS010000809.1:0-1682 GCA_964396625.1 uncultured Flavipsychrobacter sp. | reverse complement strand
ATTTTTTTTGCGCGCATCTACCCAGGCGTTAAACCCCTCGCTCGTCAGCCGCGATAACTTATCAACGAATTCAGGCGAAAGTTTTTTGTTTTTTTCATAGTCCTCAAGGCTCAGGCGAACATTGTTTTTTTCCACATCGCCGAGGTCTGCCTGTTGCCACAATTGCTGCAGCAGGTTCCCATAATGATCGCTTGTCAGCATTTCATGTGCTGTCGTTGCAAGCGTTGCCAGTTGCTGGCCGCGGTGTGTCACGCCCTTTGGTGGCATATACACTTCCTGGTCCCAGCCCAGCACTGCAGCGGCATAGTTTATGTCTGCCGCTTTCTGCATTAGCCTGGTATACGCAGCATATAATTCGTTCGTATTTTTTTTCATTGTGATTAAGGAGATTAACTATTTCTAACAAAGAACGGCCGAGTGAAAACCCCACTACTCATCCGGATTTTCAAGCCGCTCTATTTTATTGATGCCTTCCAATGCACTCAGCTTGTTTACAAATACATTCAGTTCCTCGCGGTCATGTACATATACCATTATTGTGCCCTCAAAAATACCGTCTTTAGAGTCTATGCTCAGTGAGCGCATGTTCAGCTTCAGCTCACCGGATATTACGTTTGTTATTTTTTGTATCACGCCCACATCATCCATGCCTATTATACGCACACCAGTGAGGAAGGATATTTCCTTGTTCTTCGCCCACTTTGTTTTTACAATACGGTGTCCGTAGTTGGCAAGCAGTTGGGCCGCATTCGGGCAGTCTGTGCGATGCACCTTCAGGCCCTCGCCCGATGTCACGAATCCGAACACATCATCGCCGGGGATCGGCTGGCAACACTGGGCCAGTTTGTACAGTACCTTATCAGACCGCTCTCCAAAAATGATCAGCTCTGCGCCCTTTCCCGGTTTGTGCTTATGAGCATCGTCTTCCGCGCTTGCATGCTTCGTGTCTTGTTTTATTTCACGTGCGGCGGGCATCAGCTTATCGCCGTGCACCATAAAATTCTTCAGTTCTTTCAGATCAATGTTCCCAACCGCTATCGCATAAAACAGGTCCAGCGCAGATGATTTCTTAAAGAAGTGGGTCAACTCGCCCAGGTTATGCTGCGACATCGGCACGTGCATATGGTCCATCTTGCGCCTGAGGGCCTCTTTCCCGTCTTCTGCAATTTTGCGTTTGTCTTCCTTCAGATAGTTTTTTACCCGCGACTTCGCCTTCGCCGTGATCAGAAACGACAGCCAGTCCTCCGATGGATTTTGTTTCGACGATGTGATAACTTCCACCTGGTCGCCACTGTCCAGCGGGTGACTCAGCGGCACCAGCCGGTAGTTCACCTTAGCGCCTATGCAGTGCGCGCCAAGCTCACTGTGAATATCGAAGGCGAAATCCAGCGCGGTCGCTCCCTTGGGCAGCACCCGCATATCACCCTTCGGTGTGTATACATATATTTCTTCGGTGAAAAGATCAAGTTTGAAGTCCTGGATGAAATCTATGGTATCTGTATCTGGATTGTTCAGTATATCGCGAAGGTGCTTTAAGAAACTGTCCAGTTTGCTCTCCTGCTGGGTTATGGCGCCATCTTTATATTTCCAGTGCGCGGCAAGGCCTTTCTCTGCTATTTCGTTCATGCGCTCGGTGCGTATCTGCACTTCTACCCATCGCCCTCCGGGGCCCATTACCGTTG
>CAYNGS010000808.1:0-1685 GCA_964396625.1 uncultured Flavipsychrobacter sp. | reverse complement strand
CAGTACGAGTTGTATTGTCGGTTGCAGTTACTACGAGCATAGCTATGCCATGCGGCGCATAACCTTCATAAAGCACTTCATCATAATTACTGGTATCCTTACCCATTGCATTCTTGATGGCCCCTTCAATACGGTCTTTCGGCATATTGAACGACTTGGCGTTCTGCATCACGCGCCGAAGCATTGGGTTAGTATTCGGGTCCGGGCCACCTTTTTTAACAGCAATAGCGATCTCCTTACCTACCCGGCTAAACTGTTTCGCCATGCGGTCATAGCGGGCAAACATCGTGGATTTACGTACTTCAAATATCCTACCCATATAATAATTTAATTATTTATCTATTTCTTTTGAGGCGCAAAAATAAGAATTGTTTTCTTAGCAGCCGCTATAAAGTGAAACAGAAAGCACGCACCTCCCCTGTCTTACGATCTGCAAATTAACTAATATATCGCTTCTTAAAATTTTACGGTGAGAAAGAATACGACAGGCGAACTAAAGGTACCTTGGCCAACCGTATTATCTGCATTAGTCGGAGGAGTTGGATTTGAGCCAAAATTATTTGGATCTGAAACGGTTATCGCCTGGTTTTGGTGACCGGTTACGTAATAAAAGCTTGCCTCGGTGCCTACCTGTATGCGATCAGTGATATGATACCTCAGAAATGCTGCAGGGCCTCCTCCGTAACTTTGGATGGTTGTTTTTGTATCGGTAACCACCGGGAATCCCCCGGTAGAGCTACCGCCCACGGTGGCAACTGTATGGTCATCGTTATTGTTGTATACCAGGTCGAACCCTGCGCCGGCACTCCACTTATCTGCCAGTTTAATTAATTTTTCCACTCCTATCCTGAGATGAAGATCGTTGATCTTTGTGTCTGTGCTGGTAATACCATCGCTTGAACTGGAAGAATTATAATTGTATCCAACACCGATGCGCGCTCCCCAACCATTTTTCCGCGAGTTTACCGAATAAACAAGCAAGTATGGATTATTGTTGAACGAGGTGGTATTGTTATTGAAATTAAATACTTGCCTGATAAGGTCGTTCAGTTGTACACCTAGGTATTGATCGGTCAATTTCTCATTCTTTGATGCTGCATCGTTCTGCGCGATACTATAATTCATCGATCCCGCTAACAGGAGCACAGCTAAGGCTAACTTCTTCATAAATTATTTTACTTTAAACGGATTTGAAAACTTGGGGTCGGTTATCATCTCATAGTCCGTGAACGTATTCAGGAATGCTATGAGCGCCTGCTTGTCGATGTCCGATATATTCATTGTCATGCCTTTGCCGGTATTGTCCTTTAGCACCGTATCCAGGTTGGGACTGTTTTGTATGCCATGACTGTAATGGTCCAATACGTCGCCGAGTGTTTTATACCTTCCGTCATGCATATAAGGGGCCGACAATGCTACATTGCGCAAGTTCGGTACTTTGAACTTTCCGTTGTCAGAAGTAACGCCCGAAATAGTGCCCCTGCCTGCATCAGCCGGGCTGGCGTCCAGTCCTATGTCTCTGAAATCTTCAATTGTATAAGAGTTCTTGAATATATGGTGACAGCTTTCGCAATGATATCTTGTAATGAACAAATTGTAACCAACCATCTCCTGACCCGAAAGAATACTTGAACTACCGCTGGTCATCCCGCTGTGGATAAACTGATCGAAGCGGCTATTATGCG
>CAYNGS010000807.1:0-1689 GCA_964396625.1 uncultured Flavipsychrobacter sp. | reverse complement strand
CTATACCCATCCCGGCCGCAAAATAAATGGCTTGTTGCAACGCCTGGTTTTGAAGTATCGAATAGTACTGGTTTATATTCACCAGCAGAAAATATCCTACCAGTGCCGTTGGCAGTATTAAAAAAATAAGCTTGGCAAGCAACTCATTTATGGGAGCGGCACGTTGTATATTCATAATAACCACAAACCCGCCTGCACAAGGCAGGAATTATCGGGCTTACATAATTAGTAAAACAGTATAAATGTAGGAAAAATCAGTAGGGGGAATTGTTAAAAAAAAGAAACCGAATATATGTTGCGCAGTCTACCCATAAACGATTCAGCCACATCTCATTTACCGCCATTGGCTTTCAGATCGTTTTTGCAGTTACTGTCCAGCACAGGCACATTATTCGGCGCCAGCATACCAAAAGCGCCATGTGTTTCTATGGCATAATACATTAGGCATTTTGTATTGTTGCAATGTTTGCCATGCACTGTATCCTGGTGAAATACCTGCATCGGCGAACCAAGATTCACAAGGCCGAGTATATGACCAAGCTCGTGTTCTATCACGCTTGTTTCCAGGTTCACCCGTGTCACCTCGCCTACACCGCCCGAATTGTTGAAAATATCCTTCCCAAAAAGACATATCGAGGTATTACGATACGCAAACCCGAGTGTATTTACCGACGTATCATACCCGTCAGTCACTAAAATGTACAATGCCAGGGTGGCGCCGCTGGTATACGCAGTTCGGTTTTGTTTTTCTATAATGGCTACTTTGTCAACATTGAGGGTGTCGCCGTTTGCGCCTATTTGTATTTGGTTTATGGTTATGCCGCCGGGCTTGTTGCAAAGGCTATTCAGATAGTTGGTCACATTCGTAATACAAGCTGCGTCCAGTGCATAACCGGGCATATACTGTACCTCGATTGCCAGCGAGGTATATTTATTGTCGCTCAGCATATCGTTGGCCGATGCGCCAAGCTGCTGGTCACTGTAACTGTTTGGTAATGCCGTGGGGTCTATTGTGGTCGCGGTCTTCTTGCAGGAATATAGAAACACGAAACCCAGTAACAGGGGCAGGATCCTCTTCATCAGGTGAAATTATGAAATAAAAATACGCAAAAACTTCGCAACCCACGCGCTTGTCTACATACCCAGCTTAAAAAGGAACAGATGCTGTTCTTCAGGTGTGGTAAGCACAATGTTCGATGGCCCTCGTTCCGTATAATTGGTCAGTCCGCCCGTAACAAGCCGCTCTATTTTTTCTTTCATGTCAGCAGCAAAATAGGTAATGGCCGGAAAACTAAAGTGATTCGACTGGTGCAGTCCCACAATGCTGAGCCCATCGGAAATAATTGCCCACGGATATGGCGATGAAAATTTAGAGATCATCACAAAACCGAGTTTCTCCCAGAATCTAAGCGACTCTTCAAGGTTAGCCACCGGATGGGCAAATTCACCAAACAATCCGCAGGTTTTGTTTACATAGGTTTCCGGCTTGAAATAATCATTGGGTTGCATTTGGAGCATACCCGGTCCGGGTGGTTGCGAAAAACCCTCAATTATATTTACCAGGCTGATATTCAGTCCATCAGGTGAATTTATCAGGTATCGCTGGATCGGGTCTTCCTTTTTTGGGCGGAATGCAAACTCAATACCTTTATGCTCCAGGTCTTTAGTTACTCCTGCGATGTCCCTTAC
>CAYNGS010000806.1:0-1690 GCA_964396625.1 uncultured Flavipsychrobacter sp. | reverse complement strand
CTATTGTTTTCACTCTCGCATATCTCCCGATCTCATCCAATAGTCGCTTATCACTAAAAATGAATCCCATAGAACCGCCAAAATTAGGTTTCTTTTTCACTTCAACAGTTGATTCATATCAATTACTTATGCGAATAATTATAATAAAATATAAATATATCATTCGCCATAAACTATTAATTATCAACATTTTTTGGGCATTTAGATTTTAGTCCTTAAGTTTGTGTTAATGAAAACCCGGTTCATTAATAGAACGAATTACAGCGCCGACACAACTACCTATATTTTGGTTGGCTTCATTTTATTTACTGTGCTGCTTGGGGCGGTTAAGATCATCTTCTTTTAAGCTTTTCGGGAGTTTATTTGATTCCTTATCGTCAAAAAACTGACGAATATCAGTTCCCCTTTTCCTTTTTCTGTAAACACAATTCCCCTTTTTTGAATCCTTTGGTACCCAAGGTTCATTTCTTTGTGCCTATTAATAACATTATCATGAGGCATTTATTACCATTCGTCTTTATTCTCTCATCTGTGGCAGCTATAGCTCAGAAGACAGATACCGTTTCGCTCAGGAGCGTTCAGATAAAAGGCTACAAGACCATGAATGGCATTGGCCATATCAATGAGTACTCCGGCCAGGTGGTCTTCTCAGGCAAGAAAAATGAAGTGCTCACCATCGATAGTCTTGATGCCAATAAAGCAGTCAATAACACTCGGCAGATCATTGGCCGGGTTCCCGGTGTAAATATTATTGAAACGGAAGCCGGTGGTTTTACCGCAAATGGGATCGGATTCCGCGGAGTGAACCCCTATCAGTCCATCTCCATGAATACACGCCAGAACGGATACAACATCTCGGCCGATATTTTCGGATACAATGAGGCATACTACCTGCCCCCTATGGAAGCAGTAAGCAGCATACAATTTCTTCGCGGGGCAGCGGGCCTTCAGTTCGGCCCGCAACTCGGTGGCCTGGTCAATTACATTTTAAAGGCTGCGCCCGAAAAACCTTTTGCAATGACCGTGTCACAAACCGGCGGCAGCTTCGGCATGTATAACTTATATACGTCCATCGGCGGTACGCTTGGCAAATGGCAATATTTTGGTTTTGCCAACTACCGTACAATCGATGGCTGGCGCACAAATTCAGACCAGAAACAATTTTCAGGCTATGGCAAAATATGTTACAACGCCTCCGAAAAACTGAACGTTTCTCTGGAATACACTTTACTCCGCAACCGCATACACATGCCCGGCGGACTCAATGACTCTGAATTTCAGCAAAATCCACAGCTTTCGCTGCGTGCAAGAAATTGGCTGCAGAGTCCCTGGAACATCATTTCCACAAACATGCAGTATAAGATTTCCGATAACACTTCTGTTGGTTTCATTTCGTCTTATCAGTTCAGCCAGAGAGATCTTATCTGGCAAAATGAAGATAGCTGGTACCCCAACTTCATGCCCGATAGCGTTGGCGCTGACCGTGAATTGGAAAAAGAATTTTTTAACAACATCACCAACGAGTTGCGGGTGCTCACCAACTACAATATTGGCAGCAACAAGCAGACCCTCGCATTCGGCGTCAGGCAGGCTTTTTCCCTGATGCGTCGTTACGAAGGTGGCGATGGCTCTACCGGCAGCAACCTCGACCTCAATCAGTACGGTACCTACGCAACAGCCATGAATTTCC
>CAYNGS010000805.1:0-1690 GCA_964396625.1 uncultured Flavipsychrobacter sp. | reverse complement strand
CGGCACTGCCGATCTTGTATAAGAATAAAAAAGGGAACTGTTTCCAGCTCCCCGTTTTTCAAAATATTTTTAACGTCAGTTATGTGCAGCTAATATTCAATTGCTGTCGTGTGAGTAAGTGATGTAGTCTGTCACGAAGTCACCATTGATCACAACCAGGCTTTTGCTTGTCGGCAATATCTGAGGATTTGCCTGCAGGCTCAGAGGCCCGAATACAGTACCACCAAGGGAATAAGCAGCATCAAAATTGTAGCTGCCGTTATTTACAAAATCGGCTACTTTATCAGGCTGCTTTGCAGTCAGTTCACTCAAGCTGAAGCTCATCATAATTACATCGGGATTATCAGTTGTAACCTGGAAGGTAACAGTAACCGCCTCGGGCGCAGAAGTATATACACCGGTTGTGGTGAGATCAAATGCTTCTTTGCAATAGCCCTTGCCTACACAAGGCCCATTGTTTGACTGTGGCTGTCCGAAAGTGACACCAAAAGAAACTGTTTGAGCACCGGCAATACCCGGCAGTACTGCAAATAATGCGATGGTGAAAAGTCCGGAAATTTTTTGTCTAAGAGTAGACTGTGTTAGTACTTGTCCTTTCATATGTCGAGATTTAGCTTTGTAAATTTAGTTCAATTTTGTGACTCATAGTATATATAATTTAAACTGATAAAAACTTAGTAATTGCCCATAATCATAATCTATAATGACTCAGGATTTTATAGTTTTCACAGGCGCACCAGACATACATCTTTATGTCGATATGGGATTTACTATATATAATCCGTGGCCAAAATAACTGCACGCTGTCTTGAAATTTTTGTATTTTAGCAACAGGTAAATTCAACTTTCCCCCGCATTTAAAGCTACTAATAGGGCATGGCCATGAGCATTTATTTCAGACATTCTGTTGCTTTTTTAGGCTTGCTGGGTTTAAGTTTTCTTTCTTTTCGTTTGTTTGGTCAGGATCGGTTCAATGCAGACTCAATAAAAGCCCTCGTTGGCCAGTTGTCCTCAGATTCCGAAAAAGTGAAGGCCTATATTGATATGGCGTCGGTTATCTATTGCGAAGACTCGGCCAGTAAGATACTTATAGCTAAAGAAGCCAAAAAGCTGGCCGAAAGCATAAAATGGCGCAAGGGGATATATAACTCGAACCGGAAACTGGGACAGATATACTTCGATTGCCTGAAAAATTACCCGAAAGCATTTGAGGCATTCGAGGAAAATGTAGTTCTTGCCAAGAAATACAATGATACGCTCAACGAAGCCATTGCGCTTGAAACGATAGCAAAAGAGTATAAGATCTCAAATCAACCTCAGAAATCGCTGGAATATTTTAATGCAGCGCTCGCCATACACCCCGGAGCCGATATGCAAATGGGCATTTTAGGGGATATGGGCGTCGTGTACAGCTCCATAGCAGACTATTCTGATGCATTGACCGCTTTGAACACCTCGCTGGCCATATTGGATTCGATCACCCGGTCAAAGACAACGGGAGACCCACAGGACACGCTGCAACGGGCCGGCCTGCTGCTTGACATCGGAGATATTCACCTCGCCATGCTGAACCCCGATAAGGCTTTCGAAAACTACGACAAGGCCCACGACATCGGCCTGGCAATCGGTGAGCTCGACTTCCAGATAAAGAGCCTGACGTGCATCGGTAAGACATACAGGCTAAAAAATG
>CAYNGS010000804.1:0-1691 GCA_964396625.1 uncultured Flavipsychrobacter sp. | reverse complement strand
CCGTGGCGCTGGACCGTACAGCATATGCCACTCCTGCTCCATACTGCTCCAGGTATTCGCCTATCTCATTTGCTATACCTTCAGGAATAACCATTTCTTCTATCAGCTTCCTGATCCTTGCGCTCGTCTCAGCTATCGCTTTCCTGTTATCTGCTCTCAGCACGGTTAATTCATCCAGCAGCGAAATGATCCCTGCACTACTCCCGACCACCTCCCTATACGCATCCGTAGTAACGCAAAAGCCATCCGGCACCCGGACCCCGTCTATCCGCAACAGTTCGCCCAGGTTGGCGCCCTTGCCCCCGGCCAGTGCGGGCACTGTTCTATCTACTTCCTGCAAGCCAACTATATACGAGCCCATAACAGCCATATCCTCCATCTTTTTTTGCGATTTTTTAACCTGTGACACTCAAAATTATCCAAAGGACAGGTGCCAGAAAATCATTTTGGACTATATTTTTTTAGCACAATAATTGGAGTTATTGGGGCGTTTATCTTGCAAATGAAGCGATGAGACTGGTAATTCTAACAGACGAAGTCGTGTAATTGCGGCTTTTTTTAATTCCGTTTCGCCTCTAACAGCCCTGCCACTATTTGATGCAGTTTATCAGCCAACGCACGGGGACGGTTTAAGTCTGAATTAGAAGGGGCAATTGTATTTGAGTAAATGAGTACATTTGAATGTACTAAATATGAAGAATATATGAAGTCATTTTTCATTGTCTGCATTGCGCTGTTCATTTGCATTTTGATAATTGCTGGTTGTAAAAAGAAAGAGAATTCAACAACTAAGGCACTTACCATAGGTGCAAGTTATGGTGGAGGTGTAGTAGCTTACATACTGCAACCGGGCGACCCGGGCTATAACGCATCCGTGCAGCATGGTTTAATAGCAGCCCCAAGCGACCAAAGCTCTGGTATAACATGGGGTTGTGATTCAACGTTGTTAGGTACTACAGACACAATATATGGCAGCGGGAAAGCCAATACAGCAGCAATAGTGAATGCCTGTGGGGTGGGCACTGCGGCATATATATGCGATACCCTTACACTTGGCGGCTATACTGATTGGTACCTGCCTGGCAGGGATGAATTAAACAAACTATACATTTTCAAAGTAAATAATCCGGCAATTGCTGGTTTTGCCAGTGCCAGCTATTGGAGTTCAAGTGAATTGGGCGCCATCCCCTACCTCGCGTGTTATCAGAATTTCTTCAACGGCCTCCAGAACTCCCTCACCTTGAAGTCCGTCTCAAACTGCGTGCGCGCTGTTCGGACTTTTTAATGATTTAATGAGAGTAGTTCATGTTCAAGAAGTAGCAAGGCTAGGAAAGATAAAAAAAGCAGGAGGACCTGGCGCTCTACGCCCGCCGCTCCCGCTCCTGTTTATGTGCCCCACAATGGAGCAATATCGAACCAGTTAATGATGATTTTGAGGCGCATTTATGAATTAAGCGGTCTATTCGTGGAGAAACTGGAATAAAAGGGAAAATTTTATTGCGTGAAAAAAGCCGGATTCAACGGACAAAAGGTTAACAAACGTTGTGTTTACGTTCATTTACTAAAGAGTTTTTGAAAGAAACTTTTTTTGCCGATTTCTCAATTATGAGCAACGTTTTTATGAAATTAATTTGGTTTCAGAATAAAACATAATATATCCGTAGCTATAAACTTGCTTCATTGGCACGGTT
>CAYNGS010000803.1:0-1695 GCA_964396625.1 uncultured Flavipsychrobacter sp. | reverse complement strand
TCGTGTGCCAGTTGCAGCACACCTGCGCGGGTGGTGTCTGCGTGCTTGTCTGTAATGTTTATGATACTACCGTGATTGGCGCCATAAATGAATGTATGCGGCTCCTCCACAAATGACGTAAGGGTGGGTGAGTGCCAGTGATAACGCCGGGCCATGCCATTGGCATCGTTCATGCCCTGCTGCACAACTGCCCAATCGCCTTCCTTGCTGAGGATAAAGGAGTGCAAATAGAGTTGGTAGCCATCCTGGATGGCAGTGTTATCTACCTTAGCCGAGAGTTTGCTGCTACGTACGAGCATAGCGCCGTCAAGACCGGTCCGCCCGGCAATACGCAGTAGCTCAGAGGGTGTTTCTTTAGAATATTTTCCTTTGCCGCCGCATATATAAATGCCAAGGTCGCTGGAACGCTCATTGACCGACCTTTTGAGTGCGCCCATAACCGAAGTGGTGATGCCCGAAGAATGCCAGTCCATGCCAAGTACGCAGCCGAGCGCCTGGAACCAGAATGGGTCGGCGAGGCGTTGCAAAACAGCTCCTGTGCCATATTCAAGAACGATCGCTTCGATGATGGCAACGCCCATTTTACTCATACGCTGGTAAAGCCAGGCGGGTACCTGGCCATAGTGCAGGGGAAGATCGGCATATGAGCGGCTCATGTATGCAATTTACGAATTACCGCTCTATTTTCTTTCGTAGATCTCGGCCCAAAGGGTATCTTTAATGCTTACCGTGCTTATTCCAAAAATCAGATGCCTGCCTTGCGGACCCGTTCAAACAGGTGCAACGGATCGTAATGGCAATCCGGGAATCCTGCATTGGCTTAAGGTTTTTTATTACTTTTGCCTCTCAAATCGACGATCACTAATAAAAAATAATTACCTTATATGGCATATGATATCATAGTTATCGGAAGCGGCCCGGGCGGTTATGTTGCGGCTATACGTGCGGCACAACTTGGTTATAAAACTGCAATAGTGGAAAAGGAGAACCTGGGGGGCATTTGCCTGAACTGGGGTTGTATCCCCACAAAGGCATTGCTGAAGTCGGCGAGCGTGTTTGAGAATTTCACTCATGCTGCGGACTATGGTATCATCGCCACCGACTTCAAGGCCGACTTTGGAGCAGTGATAAAGCGTAGCCGTGGTGCGGCCGATAAAATGAGCAAGGGTGTTCAGTTCCTGATGAAGAAGAACAAGATAGACGTGATCATGGGAGCTGGAAAACTGAACGCAAAGAAAGAGGTGGAAGTAACAGGCGCTGACGGCAAGGTGGCTGTGCAGCAGGCCCGCCATGTGATCCTGGCGACGGGTGCGCGCAGCAGGCAACTGCCCAACCTGCCTATTGACGGCAAGAAGGTGATCGGCTACCGCGAGGCCATGTCGTTACCGCAACAGCCAAAGACGATGATCGTTGTTGGCTCCGGCGCAATCGGGGTCGAGTTTGCTTATTTCTATAATAGTATTGGTACGAAGGTCACTATAGTGGAATTTCTGCCACGGGTGGTGCCTGTAGAAGATGAAGATATTTCTAAAGAGCTGGAGCGGAGCTTTAAGAAAAAAGGCATTACCGTAATGACGAATGCCTCGGTGGAAAAGGTGGACACGTCGGGCAGTGGCGTTAAAGCTACTGTGAAAACCCAGACGGGGGACGTTGTACTTGAGGCAGATATTGTGCTTAGCGCGGTGGGAATAGCAG
>CAYNGS010000802.1:0-1696 GCA_964396625.1 uncultured Flavipsychrobacter sp. | reverse complement strand
GTGGAAAAAAGGGACACAAGAAACTGCTCGCATACTCCGATACGAATGGTTTGAGGAGATAAGGGCACAAAATAATTATTCAAAGATAGTGACCGCCCATCATGCAAACGACAATGTGGAAACGATGCTGGTCAACCTGTTCAAAGGAACAGGCATTGGAGGGCTGCACGGTATTTTGCCTGTGAATGGAAATGTGATCCGCCCTCTGTTGTTTGCCGGCAAGGACGCGCTGGCAGCCTATGCCTTGCAGAACAGTATCGGGTACCGGGAAGACGCGTCAAATGCCTCCGATGATTACTTACGAAATGCGGTAAGGCACAATATAATACCGGCGGTAGAGCAGTTGTTTCCGAATGCAATAAATAACGTAAACGAAAGCATTGACCGCTTTGCCCAGGCTGAGGTGTTGTACAGGAGGGCAATAGAGCAGGAACGAAAAAAACTGGTTGAACAAAGAGGGCAGGACTACTACATACCCATCCTGAAACTGCAGCGCCGCAAGCCGCTACCAACGATTTGTTATGAGCTGTTAAGTCCCTTCGGATTTACGTCCGCCCAGGTGCCCCATATACTTAATTTACTCACCGCCGAGACGGGACATTTTGTTTCTTCTGCCACGCATCGGATCATCCGCAACCGCGATTTTCTGATCATCACATCTGTACCTACGGCTACAGCAGATTTTATTTTAGTTGAGGGCGTGCCAAGTACAATCGACACAGGCAAATATGTTTTTTCATTTGCGATAGAAAACAAACCAAAAACGATCCCAACTGACCCAAATATGGCGTGGCTTGATCTGGCAGGAATCAACTTCCCGATCCAGCTTCGCAAATGGCGGACCGGCGATTATCTATACCCGTTCGGCATGAAGATGAAAAAGAAAAAAGTGAGCAGGCTACTTATCGATGAGAAGGTGCCGCTCCACGAAAAGGAAGATATCCGTGTTGTAGAGTGTAATAAACGTATCGCGTGGGTATCGGGTATCCGGCCAGATGAGCGATTCCGGGTAAAGGAAACAACCGAAAAAGTGCTGGTCGTACGGCGCTCCTTAAAATGACCTAATGCGGATGGGTGATCTGGTCTATAAGCACCGCACCATGCGATGGGTCGAGGACGAAGGCAAAAAACAGCCCGTATACGGATCCCCAGAAATGTGCATCGTGGTTCACGTTTCCGGCACCCCGTTTTGCCATATATGCCTCATAAGCGAGGTATAATCCTCCGAACACTATTGCCGGTATACCGATGGTGATAAACAAAATTTGTATACGTGACCACGGGAAAAAGTAGATGGTGAAAAACAAGATGGAAGCCACCCCTCCTGATGCACCAAGGGAACGATAATAGCTGTTGTGGCGGTTCTTAAGAAATGTGGGCAGCGACGCGATCACGATGCCCGACAGGTACAGTGCAAGGAACATGGCTTCGGGAGCATGCAACTGGTCGATGATCATCTGCACATTTGAACCAAAAAAATACAGCGTGAACATATTGAAAATAAGGTGGTTCCAGTCGTTATGAATAAACCCCGAGGTCAGCAGGCGGTAGTATTCGGCCGGATTGTCCATTTTTTTAGGCCATAGTATCAGCTTATTGATGATCTCGGTATTATTGAAGCCAGCTATAGATATAATGGCGGTTATTACTATGACAATGATGGTGTAATTCATATTCTGATCTGCGTATTGGAAAG
>CAYNGS010000801.1:0-1705 GCA_964396625.1 uncultured Flavipsychrobacter sp. | reverse complement strand
AATTGATTTGCAGCGCATTACGACTATTCAATGTGACCCGGATTGGATTCGAATCAATGCCTCCCGGCTAAGAAATCCGGTATTCTGTGACCTCGTCAGGATTCGAACATGAAACCCGTGTCAGAACAAGGTACTATCATCTAAATACTATTTCAATGTCTCATCCAGCCACTTGAAAAACTCGCGCTGCCAGGCTATGCCGTTTTGGGGGTGCAGCACCCAGTGGTTTTCGTTGGGCAGGTATAGCAGTTTGGCCTTTACATTGTGCAGGCGCGCCGCCTGGAAGGCTTCGAGGCCCTGCTCTATGGGCACACGGTAGTCGAGCCCGCCCTGTACGATCATGATGGGGGTATTCCACTTGTTTACGAAGTTGCTGGGGTTGTATTTGTCGTAGCTGGTGGGTGTGGGCTGCTTCCAGTATGGGCCGCCAATGTCCCAGTTGGCAAACCATATCTCTTCGGTGGTGCCGTACCAGCTCTTGAGATCAAAGAGGCCATCGTGAGCTATGAATGTTTTGAAGCGGTTGTTGTGCATGCCAGCCAGCATGTAAACGCTGTAGCCGCCATAGCTGGCGCCTACACAGCCGAGGCGGCTCTTGTCTACATAGGTTTCCTTGCTGAGGGCGTCTATGGCTGCAAGGTAATCCTGCATGGGCAGGCCACCCCAGTCTTTGCTGATCTCCTCGTTCCACTTAACGCCCCAGCCGGGCATGCCGCGACGGTTTGGAGCAACAACTATGTAGCCCTGTGCAGCCATAAGCTGGAAGTTCCAGCGGACGCTGTAAAACTGCGACAAGGCAGACTGCGGCCCACCCTGGCAATACAGCAGCGTGGGGTATTTCTTGGCCGGATCGAAGTCGGGCGGATAGATGACCCAAGTGTGGAGTATGGAGCCATCGGATGTTTGTATGGAGCGCAGCTCGGTCTTGCTCATGAGCAGGCCCTGGTATGTCTTGTCGTTCTCGTGCGAGAGCTGGATCATGTCGCCATACTTTGGCTTCACGGCAAAGACCTCGGTAGCGTGGTTCATGTCGCAGCGGGTAACGATGATCTTGTCGCCGGCCTGGCCCAGGATGCCATTCACGTCCCACTTGCCCTTGGTAAGGTTTTCCACATTGCGGCTGTTGTCGCCATACACCCCCACCCCGAAGAGCTGCTGTGTGCCCTCGAACGGGGCGTTGAAGTATATCTTCTCACCGCCGGAGCTCCAGATGAAGCCGTCTACGGTGCCGTCCCACTTGGCGGTGATGTTGATCTTCTTTTTAGTGCCGATGTCCATCACCACTATGTCGCTCTTGTCGGCCTCATAGCCATCGCGGCCCATGCTGAGCCATGCCAGCTTCTTGCCGTCTTTGCTGAATGCGGGCTGCACATCGTAGCCCATCATGCCCTCGGTCCAATTCTCGGTCCTACCCTTGCTCACATCGTAGTAGTAGAGGTCGGTATTGGTGCTCTGGGCATATTCTTTGCCGGCCTTCTTCTTGCATACATATACAAGGCCTTTGCTGTCTGGCGCCCAGGTGAGGTCTTCGGCGCCGCCAAAGGGCTTTTGCGGGCAGTCGTAGGGTTCGTCGTCCATGATGTCCTTCACGGTACCATCCTTGATGGCGGTAACAAATATGTGCGAGCACCTGCCGTCTTCCCAGGTATCCCAGTGGCGATAGTTGAGGTCGGTATAGGACTTAGCGGTGGTGTTGGACAGGTCG
>CAYNGS010000800.1:0-1707 GCA_964396625.1 uncultured Flavipsychrobacter sp. | reverse complement strand
GCTGTCGAGGTAGCCTCCGCCTGTATTTGTGGCTATCTCAAAAATGCTGCGCGCAAAGGTGATAACTATGGCAAGCGCAATCGGTGCGTCGATATTGAGTATCTGCTGCCTTATGCCCTTCCACGCCGTCACGAAAAACTCTGACGCACTGTAAAAGAACACGGGTACAGACAACAGCAGGTTCAGGTATCTGAACAGGTAAACGTATTGCTGCTCTATCCCGGTTCTGTGCGACAGGTATTCCGGAAAGCTCATCATCATAATGTTGCCGAAGCAAAAACCTGCCACACCCAGCTTGTATATCCGTTGTTTGTTGAAGTTTTTCGCTTTTTTCTTGTTGGCCTCATCAAGGCTGATGTATGGCTCGTACCCGATCGTCGTCAGCAGCTCAACTATTTTGCGAAGGCTTATTCTACTTCTCGAAAAATGAATGGTTACTTCCTTCGTCGTGAAGTTCAGCCTGCTTTCCATTATGTTGTTATTCACCTTGTGCAGGTGCTCCAGCAGCCACATACACGAGCTGCAATGCACCCCGGGTATATAAAAAGTGACGATTGTATAGTCTCCGTCGGTAAACTTAAATAACTGTTTTGCGATCTCTTCATTATCCAGGTAGGCATATTTGTCACTCCTGATCTCCTTTATCTGCGACAGTCCCGGGTGTTCCTGCAGCTTGTAGTAATCGCAGAGGCCGTTCTCATTCAGTATTTCATATACCAGCCTGCAGCCATCGCAGCAAAATGTCTTGTCTTCAATTGCTATGGCATCGGTTACGCACGGAGTGCCGCAGTGATAGCATAACGTTTGTACTTTGCGGGGCCTGCCTATAATTACCGTTTCCCTATCCGTGACTGTCGGCATGTATTTTCTTTTGCGTTTCTATTACTTTCGGAATGAGGTAGGCGTCTTCTATAAAAAACAATTCCGTGAGCGCGTTCTCAAGTAACGCCATCTGGTTGCGCAGTACGCGGTATACATCCGGGTAAAGCGTCTCCGAATAAAGCGGCAACGCAACCATTTGCAGCCGGTACAAAATATCCTTGATACGATTATGCGATTCCTTCAGCTCTACCAGGTGCATTTCGTGTTGCAGATTGCAGGCGCCGCCACCCTTGCAGTTTGCGCAGTCATGATCATCCGATTCCTTTTCAGCCAGTTTCATGGCGTAGGGGATAAAAGATTCTTTTCTCGCCTTTATATGCTGTTCAATTTCTTCAATAAGTCTGCAACACAAGATCACATACTGAGATGCCGATTGATGCACCTCCAGCTCACGCAGTTTATTAGCCTGTTTTTTGGCTATTTCACATAACCCATTTATTACATCGTAATAATCCTTATTCAGGCGGGCCACAAATGGCTGAAGCTCCTCATGGTTGTATGCAAAATTTAATCTGTTCATGTCACTATCTTCTGTTTGCGAAATTAAATTCAATAGCTGCGCAATAACCTGATTTAAAACGGGTTATAACATGATCTTGGTCAGGAAATAAAAAAAATAAACTCCTTTTGCCCCCTCTCGGACTGCTTTATATTGTCATCTTGACTAATACGGCATGATTTTTAAGTGCTTAAAAAAACAGACGTATTCAAATAAACATCGAAATTTGAACCTGGAGCTATAGGTTTCTTGTACTGATTTTATTTTAAGATTATGCATTTAACGCCAATAGATCGCATAGCCGGCATTACACCGGCGGAATTCAG
>CAYNGS010000799.1:0-1708 GCA_964396625.1 uncultured Flavipsychrobacter sp. | reverse complement strand
CAGCGCGTCTGGGTTTCATTGGATTTATCAATTATCCCCATCAATTCGAGGAAGTTGACATATTTTCCCTGGTTAAACGAGTTGTAGGAACTGGTACCGTTGTATGCCTGCGCCATGCCATCATTAAGGGAATAATGCATGGCGGGAGACGAGGCGTAGGTCTTGTCTACACGGTAAAAAGAATGATCGGAGTCCTGAATAAATTTCAGCGCTTCCACCGAATAATCGTTGAATCCCACTTTTTCTGAGAGCTCGGCTGAAGACACGGTGTCCCGCTCGTTGACGGTGATGCCGGAAAAATAAGCGAGTTCAAATACAACGGCTGCAAGGAAAACATACTTGAGGTATGGCGAACTATTTTCCCTGCTCATAAAATACAGCAGGGCGCCATAAACAAAGAGCATAGCTACTGCAAATACCAGCAACGCTGAATTGACGATATCGCGGTCCGGGAAAAGCGGCAGATTGAGCAGAATGAGCAAAACAACTATGGTCACTATCAGTGTGATGAGGCTGATCTTATGTTTGTGGGTTATGAACTCAAATGCCTGTAGTGAGTAATACATAAAGGCGAAGGCCACAAAAAATGAATAGGCGCGGTAATAGTCGCCGGTGAATAACCAAAAGGCATAGCGGAAGTATGGAAATACAATGGGCAGCACCCAAACAGTAAGAAAAATAATGAACGTTATTTTTACTCTTTTCTCAAGGAACTGGAAAACCTGTGGCATCAGTATAAGACAAGGGATGCCGCAATAAAACATGGGCGCTTCCAGCAGGTTGCCCCACCCTTTAAAGTCCTTTCCACTGCCCAGCATATCGCTGGAAAAGAAACGCATGATGCCGGTGCCGAGGCTCACATTATCGGCTGTGACGAAGATGGGCGACGATGCCAGCAGATGGGTATAGGAGCTATTGCCGCTTCCCCGGGGACTTTCGAGCAGCAGGTAAATATCCTGGATAAGAAAGGGGGCGCCTGCAAGCAATGCGATAACACCCAGCCCCATCATAGTCAAAAACAGCCTGGCAATGGACCGGAAATCGGTAATGCCAGACTGAAAACAACGCAAAAGAGCATAAAGGGTTAAAAAAACGGCATAGATATATAGGTCGAAAGGCATGGATATACAGGTCAGGAAAATGGCAAAGGGAAAAAGCTGCCATTTTTTCTTAACGAATAAAAGTTCGAACGATAGCAGTAACACAGCGACATTGAACGCTTCGAAAGAATGGTAATACCACCCTCCCCCAACAATCATAAAAGCGCAAAACGCGAACAGCAGGCTACCGAAAACAGAGGTGTAGTTGGACAACTTCAGCGTCCGGAGGTAAAAGAAAAAAGCAAGTCCTCCGAGGATCACCTTGGCCACTTCTTTATAAACCATGTGGTAGGCCAACTGATCTTTGCCGGCGAGGAAAAGGAAAAAATCGAAAGGATCGTGAAGTAGTGTAGGAAATGTATCCTGCCCCATTCCCCAATTGAATGACCATGTGGGATAAACGTGGTATTGAAACTGCCGGGCGGTGAAATATACATAAGGATAAAGGCCGTTCAGTGTGTCACTACCAATGTCTTTAAAGAGGTAAACCTTTTCGCGGAGCAAGTAATCTTTAAAAACGATAAAGCCGACGAGCACTATCAGACCCGCCGCAACCATCCAGCCTCTGTTGCCAAGCTTATCAAAAAAGTCAGCTACCGGTATGACGC
>CAYNGS010000798.1:829-1709 GCA_964396625.1 uncultured Flavipsychrobacter sp. | reverse complement strand
AAGAGCAAATTGAAATTTGGACTGCAAAGCTAAGGGAAAAATATATGCAACAGAACTTTTTTCTAAATTATTTTTATGATCACGACCGCTTTAGCGAAAAATAAATTATATTTGTTTTTATTATAAATAAAACAAAAGATAATAATTCCGCTTTAGATGGACTTAGAAAAGGCGATTATTTGATTTACAGCGAAGGCAATCTGTTAAGGTCGGCAATTATGATAGGTGATACATACTCTGTTTCCGGAATAGCACCGGGCAGTTTTGACTTGCTCTGCCTGGGTAGGGGGCGTAGTTTTATTTCAAAGCAAGAGTTATTAGATAGCGATTATTGGTGGGTCAGAACATTCTCCGATGACGAAAGGAGGCTATTGCAGATGGCATCTTAAGCTATCGCCTCCTCCACGGCGCGCCTCTGCCCATCGCAGAACTCGTTGGTAATCAGCTACTAAAGCTTATAAACTGACGGTCACTAAACGGTAAAAAACTATTTTTCCACAAAATCAAAAAAATCGCACACTGGCCACCATCATGGCTTTCGGCAAATATCACTGCCAAAATGGTGAGTAATCGCAAACCTTTTCGGTACGCTTTTTGCTCATTATTATTGCTGTGTTCCATTGGGGAAAGCAGCTTGAAATACCTTTAGCAAAATAACGCATCCACCTCATGTTTATTTTCCTGAAGATCCTGATTCCGACATTAAAGCAACAAAAAAAGCATCGGGAAATGTGGGGAAATGTGAGGAAAACGGTTAAGATTTCACTTGCCTACTAACAGGCCGGTATGAGTCACGGCAACGGATCTCAAAGATTTAATTCCCCGTTTTTTCACTAAAAAAATGTTTTTCCGCTTGGGGAAATGAATCTTACAACCCTGC
>CAYNGS010000798.1:0-819 GCA_964396625.1 uncultured Flavipsychrobacter sp. | reverse complement strand
CAACAAATTTTTGACTCGTAAATCTATGAACAAAAGGGTAACAAAAGGGAAACGATGGGAAATTAGAATTTTTGGAATGTGGGCCACCGGATGTCATTTAAAAAAAGAAAAACACCCGCGCCCGGCGAAGGTGTTTTCTGATGTTAGTCCTGCGAAATTCTTGTGTTTGTTTATCTGACCACCATTAACTGTTTCGTTAGCGCTCCCCGTGAAGTCGTAGCGTTCAGCACATAAATACCCGCCGGAACATCAACATTTATGTTTACAGATCTATTAGTGAAACCACTAATTTCCCCAACTTTTTCACCAACCATGTTTACTATAATAAAATGTACTTGCTCATCAACCGGCGACGATACATTCGCCACAAACTTCCCGTTATTGGGATTTGGTGCCACGTTCATCTCAACGGCTGCATTGTTCACCATAGCCACACTATTATCGCACGCTCCGGGTGAAAGAACTTCAAATGGAAATGCCGCTACACCGCTGCAGCCGGAAATGGTTACCGTATAAAATATGGTATCGGTGCCGGCAGTTACGCCGGTAACCACGCCCGTTCCCGATCCAACCAATGACACAGCCGCATTGTTGCTGCTCCATACGCCTCCAGATACGGAGTTAGACAGCGTTACGGTATGCCCCACGCACACATTCGGGGCGCCCGTTATTGTACCAGCCGCTGGTATCGCGTTAACCGTTACTACTGTGGTCGCAAGGGTTGTGCCGCATGCGGTAAC
Source organism: uncultured Flavipsychrobacter sp. (assembly GCA_964396625.1). GTDB lineage: Bacteria > Bacteroidota > Bacteroidia > Chitinophagales > Chitinophagaceae > Nemorincola. The sequence goes on along the minus strand of CAYNGS010000798.1, from coordinate 79 downwards.
CACGGTATAGCTGATGGTAGAGGTTCCTGGCACTCCGCTCAATACCATTCCGGTGGCTGAGCCTATGTCAGCCACGGCT
>CAYNGS010000797.1:0-1709 GCA_964396625.1 uncultured Flavipsychrobacter sp. | reverse complement strand
GCACCGTGTCGCGGATCAGCTTATGCTCGTCTGTCAAAAGTTCATCAACGAGGTAATAATCGGGATGCTGATATAGATCTTTTTGCATATTGTTGACTAAAGTTGGAAACAATTCCGGGTTTTGGACTTCCTAACCGTTAAAGAAACCCTATTTTCAATTGAAAATGTGGCGCAAAGGTAGCAAATTTGGCATATTGGTCTAATTTTGCAACACTTTTAGACATTGTATCACCCTACTGCCTTCCGGTTATAGCCTTATAAATATTATTCATAACTCTTAGAAACAAGTATTGTAGCGTATCTCGGCAGAATGTGACAGTTCTTTTACCTTTTGTTAACAGAATTAAGGATTTGTGGAACGTATTTTGATGAATAATATTTAGAGATTTTTGACAAGTTTGTTAAACATTTATCGGGAATCACCCGTCTTAAATAATGGTGGCTAAAGTGTAAATGCATGTAGTTACACATTTTTTTGGATTTCGACAGTTGAATTTTGGCTTACAATTAAAATAGAAATACATATATGAGGCAGTTAAAAATTGCCACCCAGATTACGAATCGCGATTCACAGGCAGTTGAGAAGTACTTGCAGGAAATAAGCAAGATCTCAATGATAACGCCTGAGGAAGAAACCACCCTCGCCCAGAAGATACACATGGGCGACCAGCGTGCGCTGGAAAAACTGGTTAAATCCAACCTGCGTTTCGTTGTTTCAGTGGCTAAACAGTACCAGCACCAGGGCCTTTCGCTCAGTGACCTTATCAACGAGGGCAACCTCGGCCTTATCAAAGCCGCGCAGCGTTTTGATGAGACCAAGGGCTTCAAATTCATCTCCTACGCCGTATGGTGGATCCGTCAGTCCATTTTGCAGGCTTTGGCAGAGCAGGGCCGCCTTGTGCGCCTGCCGCAAAACAAAATAGGCACTTACAACAAAGCAAATAAAGCATTTATTGCATTCGAGCAGGAGAATGAGCGCGAGCCGTCTACCGAAGAGCTGGCCGATATACTCGATATGAGCGAAACGGAAGTGACCAACATTTTCACCAGCAACACCCGTCATACCTCGCTCGATGCTCCCGTGCACGAAGCAGAAGATGTGGCCATGGGCGACCTGCTGGAAGGCAGCAGCGACACCGACGATGATGTGATGAAAGACTCCCTGCGCAATGAGATACGCCGCATCCTCAAATCCCTCAGCATCCGTGAGGCAGAGATACTTGCAGCCTACTTTGGCCTTGAAGGCGACAGCGGCCCGACAATTGAGGAGATAGGCGAAAAATACGACCTCACCAAGGAGCGCATCCGCCAGATCAAGGAAAGGGCCATCAAGCGGCTCCAGAAGGCGCGTTACAGCAACGCATTGAAAGTATATTTAGGATAATTAGTGTGTGTGATGAATAAAAGACAAGGGAGTGGTTTCAACCGCTCCCTTTTTGTTTTTCCAAAACCGTAACCAATGCATCCATTAATGAAAAAGACTATCGCCTTGTTGCGGAGGAAACATTAATTCGTTTCCCTTAGCCGGGCATAGGAACCCAGCCTATAGCTTTACAAACTTGACAATTTTCGACCCCGATCCCCGTAGCGTTAGGTAATATACTCCGGCTGATAGCATCGCTATGTCCACATTTGCCTGCGTGCTGTAAAGTTGTCCGGCTGCCATTGTCTGCCCAATGCTGTTTCTGATCGCAAAAGAAGAATAAGCA
>CAYNGS010000796.1:0-1714 GCA_964396625.1 uncultured Flavipsychrobacter sp. | reverse complement strand
ATCCGTGTGACCATCGATGATGATAACAGCATCCGGATTATCATTGAGTTCCAGAACAGCTTCTTCCAGTACGTCGTAAGATGATTCGTGGATAGTTGCTTTACCGGTTTCGAACAGGATCGGCGTATTCAGGTCGATCTCAGTTTTCTTAACAGGCGCTGGAGTTGGTTTCACAGTATCGTATGGGCAACCCTGGTTGCTTTCCGGACCCGGAACATCGGGGCAGCGGTCATATTTGTCAGGAACACCATCACCATCCCTGTCAGGACAACCGTGGAACTGCAACGGACCAGCCTGGTAAGGACAAGAATCATCCTTGTCAGGTATACCATCGCCATCGCTGTCCGGGCAACCATGGAACTGTAATGTACCTGGTACATCAACACAGGAATCTTCACTGTCTGGTATACCATCGCCGTCGCGGTCAGGACAACCATTGAACTGTGGAAGACCCCAAACGTAAGGACACTTGTCTTTTCTGTCTGGCACCCCGTCATGATCGCTGTCTTTCGGACGACCGAAGTAGAAACGGGCTCCGATATTCAGACCATAAGACTGATTGGCAGAAGAAGATATGCTGTTCAGCATCGAGCTGTAATCGCCCACTTTGTTGCTGAGCTTGTAGTCGGTAGGCACTGAGTTATTAAATGGCTGATACAAGTAGTAGAGGCCAAAAGTAAGCGCAGTGTTGTCAGACAGGTAAAGGTTAATAGCAGGGCGGAACAGGAAGCCCACAGAACCCTGAAGATAAGTAACAGAACCCGTATTGGTTCTGGGCTTAACACCGAGACCTACGTTATAACCCTGGTTGAACTAGGTAGTGAAGTAGTTCGCCACATTGCCAGCCGGATTTTCGTTTGAAAAATGAGCCTTGGTCAGCAGGAAGTCATTAGCATTCGGAGTAGGTGAATTGTCATACAAAGTAGGCAGCCCGTGAGGAGGAGTAGTGTACTGGTACACTGCTTCATAATCAAAAGCGGCATTAGTTGTATAAGAGTTCTTGATCTGCAGGTTGTAGAGAATGCCCGCATCAGCAGTGAACCCTACCCTGCGGGTAAACCTCTTCTTGTATTTCAGCACTAGCGGAATGTTGATGTTCGAAACGGTCACATTTTCCTTAATAGGCCCGTTTGAAGTGATAAGCTGCCTGAATGTATTGCCGGCATTATCAGTCGACTGGTACTCAACATGGAATTTGTCCATGGTCAGATCATACTGCTGGTACAGATACATAACGCCCGTACCAATACCGAAATGAGCCTTCCTTCCGAAGAAATACCCTACTTCGGCATCGCCACCGAATGAGTAGCCGTTATCGAATTTAAGGCCGCTAATGTTATTGTTAACATTGTTGGTATAGCCTGCATTGGGGTTTGCAAGGGTTAGGTTTTGTGACAACATTCCACCGAGCAGGTTCAGATCTACAACCCACCTCAACAACATGCTGTCAGGCTTAAACCATACGTGATCTTTCGATGTATTATCAACGGGTTTATTTGTTGCGGGAGATTGTGCTATGGCTGATAACGCACCATTGGCTGCGATCAACAAGAAAAATATTTTTTTCATCTATCGGATTTTAATGTTGAAAAATTAATTTTTAATAAACCTTGCGTTAGCTATTTTGATACCATCGCGATAACAATCTACCAGGTAGCAACCTGCTGGCAGGCTGGATACATCAACGGTAGTTTTGTTATTATTGACTGGCTGA
>CAYNGS010000795.1:0-1723 GCA_964396625.1 uncultured Flavipsychrobacter sp. | reverse complement strand
TCATTGCCGCCGGGCTAAGCGAAGTGTTGCACATTCCCGTTTCTGACAAGCTGCTTTTGCGGGTAAAAGACACCGAAAGCCAGACGCGCAAATCAAGAGCCGAACGTTTGAATAATATGGCCGGTGCTTTCAGCATAGCAGAAAACGCTGACCTGACAGGAAAACATATTTTATTATGTGATGATGTGCTCACAACCGGGGCCACGCTGGAGGCTTGCGCACTGGCTTTATTGGCCGCAGAAGGCGTAAAAATAAGCATCGCGACCATTGGTATTGCCGTTTCTTAAGACTTATATTTGTGCGGTATTTTAACACAGGTATTGTTTTTAAAATTATTTCACCATACCTTAACCGATTAATGACAAGGCGAACTTGACAAAATTGCTTTTTTAACAACAAAATTTATGAAGAAACAATTATTAGCGGCATCATTATTACTGGCTTCATTAACAACTTTTGGCGCTGGTTACCAGCTCAATCTGCAGGGGCTCAGGCAACTTGCAATGGGTGGCACCGGTACCGCCTGGCCGTGGGATGCCTCAACAATATTCTACAATCCGGGTGGTCTTGCCCGTCTCAAAAGCATACAGGTTTATGCCTGCGGCTTGTTCGTTATGCCGGCTACTGCATATGGAAATGAGATGGCAGGTTCGTCAACCAGGTCAAAACAACAGACTTTCGTTCCTTTCAATGCATATATCGGCGGACCAATACAGGAAGACAGCAGGTTTGCACTGGGTTTAGGTATATACACTTCAGCCGGCGTCGGCCTTAGCTGGGACGATAACTGGATGGGTAAATACATAGTTCAGTCTATTTCTTTAGAGGCTTTATCTTTTCAGCCTACAATCAGCTACCGCATAAGCGATTTTATGTCCGTAGGCGCTGGCTTCGTTTACACGGTCGGCACATTCGATTACAAGAATGCGCTCCCTGTTGAAAGTTATTATGGCTCTGCTTATACCGTTGAAGGTGAGGCTCACCTTCATGGCAATGCCGATGGTGTCGGCTTCAATGTTGGTGTTCAACTGAAACCCTCTGACAATTTACAACTCGGTATCACTTACCGCTCGCAGGTAAATCTGGGCTTAAGCGGCGGTGCAGCTACATTCAGCGTGCCCACCTCATTAGCGTCCTCTTTCCCCAATACCACATTCGATTCAAAACTCCCCCTGCCGCAGGTTGGTTCAGTGGGTATCGGCTACCGTATCGACCAGCGCCTCACACTCCAGCTCGATCTTAATTTCACAGGCTGGAGCACATTTGATTCTTTAAGGATCAATTTCGGCGAACACACTTCTTCTCTGCAGGATATGCACGAGCCAAGACATTATCGCAACACACTCACACCAAGGATAGGTGCAAACTACAAGGTAAGCAAGGTGGTATCTCTGATGGCCGGCGGCGCATACGATCCTACGCCTGTGGTAAACAACTTCGTTTCTCCCGATCTTCCCGATGCCGACCGTATCGTGTTAACATGCGGCATCGCCATTAAGCCCTTGCCAAGGTTTACGATCCTTGCTGCGTTCGAAGGCACAGATGCTATGAAGCGTACCGGCAATTACATCTACAATCAGAATGCCAATGTTTCTAACTTTTCAGGTACTTACAAAACTGTAGCAGCCAGTACGGGCATTGGAGTTTATTATAATTTCTAAAAATCGAGTAAAAAAATAAAGAACGATGAGAAAAATTTATATCATTGGCTCTGCAGTACAAT
>CAYNGS010000794.1:0-1724 GCA_964396625.1 uncultured Flavipsychrobacter sp. | reverse complement strand
CAGTTTTTTATTATGGAGGTTCGCTTTCTTTGCTCTTTCGTTTGCAAGTTTTTTTATGCCCGCTAATTCTTTTCTTTCTTTTTCATTTTGTTCGATGCGTTTCTTTAAAGCCTCGGCAGTGGATGGGTTTTTGTGCAGGTAGTTATCCAGCTCTTTGCTGAGGAAGTCGCCGATGAATGCTTTCATAGACGGGCCGCCTTCCCACACGTATTGTGAACCAAGCTTTGTCTTGGTCTGAGATTCAAAAACGGGCTCCTGCACCCTTACGGATATGGCAGCGCAGATGCTCTGCCGCACGTCTGATGCGTCGTAATCTTTTTTATAAAAATCGCGGATCGTTTTTACAAATGTCTCGCGGAAGGCGCCGTGGTGTGTGCCACCCTGTGTGGTATGCTGTCCGTTGACAAAAGAGTAGATGTCCTCGCCATACTCGCCGGTGTGCGTCAATGCAACTTCGATATCATTTCCCCTGAGGTGGATGATGGGGTAGCGGAGGCTGTCGGGATTGGTTTTACGGGTAAGCAGGTCGAGCAGACCATTCTTTGAAACGAAATTCCTGCCATTAAAATGAATGAGCAGGCCGGCATTGAGGAAGCAATAGTTCCAAACCTGATTCTCGAGGTATTCGTGCAGAAAGTGATAATGCTTAAAAACCGTTTCATCGGGCCGGAAAACGACCAGTGTGCCATTTGCCTCGGTTGTAGCCGTTTCCTTATGTTCTTTGATCAGTACCCCTCTTTCGAACTCTGCTACCTTGGCGCGTCCCTCGCGGAAGGAGGAAACTTTAAAGTATTTACTTAAGGCATTTACCGCCTTTGTACCAACACCATTGAGCCCTACAGACTTCTGGAAGGCTTTGCTGTCGTATTTGGCGCCGGTGTTTATTTTGCTTACTACATCCACGACCTTCCCAAGAGGGATGCCACGTCCGTAGTCGCGCACGGTAACACCGCCATCGGCAATGGTAAGTTCGACGCGCTTGCCGTAGCCCATTGTGTATTCGTCGATGCAATTGTCCATTACCTCCTTGACCAGCACATAGATGCCGTCGTCCACGCTGCTGCCATCGCCGAGCTTGCCGATATACATACCGGGGCGCAGACGAATGTGTTCGCGCCAGTCGAGCGATTTTATGCTGTCTTCGTTATATTGATTTAAAAGATCGGCCATTTTTTAAGTTAGAAATGATTTAAGTTAAAAGTCAAAAGTTAAAAGCAAAAAGTGAGGGTTTAAGTTAAAGGTTACCAGCCACTTGCCAATACGTCTGCAATATGCATGGTCTGTATAGGGAAGTTGTTTTCGTTGATATAACCTTGTATGTGCATCATGCATGACACATCGGTTGTGATCATGTATTGGGCGCCGGTATCTATGGCGCTCTTCACTTTCACCTGTGCCATGCCGAGCGAAATTGCGTCGAACTTTACCGCAAAGGTACCGCCGAAGCCACAGCAGGTTTCACATTCCTTCATCTCGATAAGTTCCAGCCCGTTCACATTTTTCAGCAGCTGGCGCGGGCCCTCTTTAATGCCACACTCGCGCAGGGCGCCACAAGCATCGTGATAAGTAGCTTTGCCTTTCAACGATGCACCAACATCATCCACATTCAGCACTTTTATCAAAAACTCCGTGAATTCGAACATATTGCCCTGCACCTGGTTGCACAGATTGTGGTCGGCGCTGTTTGCGAAAAGCCTGTCGTAATAATTGCGAACGTAGCCCGT
>CAYNGS010000793.1:0-1728 GCA_964396625.1 uncultured Flavipsychrobacter sp. | reverse complement strand
CCACTTTGATTGTCGATGACGACGTTATTCAGATCAATATCAGCGTCACAAATAACTTTAATATTGTACCTGGCGTCGATGGAGGAAACTGCGAGATTCAGCAACTGTCTCAAAGGAATAGAGCCTCTGAAATCGGTGACCGTGCTTCTTCTCAGCAGCCAACAATATCCTTCGCATTCTACCTTCAGCGGCATATTCAAATCGCGGCACTTTACGAATCCTATGAACTCTGTGTGCAGGTCTCCGTTATAACCAAGTTTGATAACGACGGGATCACCATCTGAAAACTGCTCGCCTGTTACTATGTTCTGTCCGGTTGTTTTTCCGTTTGATGTAATGCGCGAAATAGACGGGATTTTTATCGTTGCTGACTCCACTATACTGTGCATACTCTTTCTTATCTGCACATCACACACGCCGCTGAAACGGAATCGACCGATTGTTATGTCGCTGCCAAGTACAAACATTAAGATATTATTATCACGTTAAAAGGTTCATCGCTGACCATTTTCAGTTCATATGGCCTTACGTTTTTTACACCGGTTACAGGCGGGAATGTAAGTTCACGAATTACCACCTGGTCGCTCCCGTTTCTGTCTGGCCTCAAAAGGAATATGTCAGTAAGCGGAGATTGAATGGATAACGCCTGGTTTTGCTCATAGACCGACCTAAGCGTAATAACTTCGCTTTCCGGAAATTCATTTGCGGCCGCAACGATGAAACCTTTTATCGTTATTTCGTAGTCCTGAATATTTATCAATTCTTTCACCGTTCCTCTTCGTTCTGTCAAAGGTGTTTCTACTATTGTTTTCCGGCTCGAAATAGAGATGATCGGGTAGGGCAGATTCCAGCTTTTTAAACGGTTCGCTGTCGGATTGGAACTCCCACTATTTACGCTCTCCGATAGGCCTGGTATGGTCACACCTCCGTCCGAATAAGTAATTTTCACAGGCATATAATATTCCTTGCCTAAGACATCGTCGGCATAGTATTCGCTGCCAAAAGCACCAAACTCAGTTCGCGCGAGAGACCCAACGCCTCCGAATCCGATTACAGGATTGAACTTAGGATTAAATGCTTCGGTCCTATACCCGAATGTCGTCTCAAAAATGCCCGCCAGATCAAATGATATCTCTCCCATAATTAATTTATTGCCGTCGCAGTGTTCAGAATTTCGACTAACACTTCCTCAACTTTTTGTCTAAAGTCGGTCATCCCATCTTTCACGTCTTTCACGTTAATAACAAGATTTTCGATCATCGGTTTGTTTAGATGAATATTTATCACCCGGCCACTATTGTTAACCCCGGCGTTTCTTTTGTGGGTGCTCATTTCATAGCCGTCTTCGATTTTTTCCTTTAGTGCAGGTTTCTTTGGCAACCCCAGATCTTGCCAAGTTTTCCTATTCCACTCGTCATCGGTTGGCAGACGCCACGCAGGCTCTTTGTTCGGCTTGAGCAGTTTATTTTCTTTATCTCGTTTTTCTGATTTGTCGATCATCGAGTTTCCGACGCCAATGGTTGCAATGCCATGGGGGTTCAAAACTCCTATTCGCCCATCAAATATTTTGGCAGCAGTAGACTGGTCGACAGAGTACTTCGGGAAAAAGGCTTTCTTCAGGTCCCTTATGGTATTCGAAGGTTTCCTGTACACGGGAAGATTATATAGCTCACCAGCGCCAATTGTTGTTTCCCGGAGATCCTTGTCCACTCGTTTCAGCCTATCGTC
>CAYNGS010000792.1:0-1730 GCA_964396625.1 uncultured Flavipsychrobacter sp. | reverse complement strand
CGTGGTAAAGCGACTGGGACTTGTAGTTCGTAAAAAGAACCCGAGCATACTCATGCTGGTCGCCCTTTACTCACCCAATGGTACCCATAATGTTCAGTTCGTCGACAACTATACAAACATTTTTGTAAGGGATGCGATGTTGCGCGTAGACGGGGTAGGAGATGTGATTGTCCGCACTGATGATTTTAGTATGCGTGTTTGGCTGAAGCCCGATAAGCTGGCAGAATATGGCATTACAGCCACCGACATTAATAACGCAATTACGGAACAAAATGTGCAGGTAGCAGCGGGCTCCGTAGGTGTGCCGCCTCAGCAGAACGCACAGGTGTTTGAATACAGCCTGCTGGTAAACGGCCGGCTGTTTACTACGGATGATTTCGATAATATCATTGTCAAGTCTGTTCCATCTTCGGGCACACTGGTGTACCTGAAAGATGTGGCGCGCACAGAACTGGGAAAGTTCGCCTATGCCAGCAATTCATTTGTCGATGGCAAGCGTGCATCATATCTGTTGATCTATCAGGCGCCCGGCAGCAATGCTTTGGCTACGGCTGAGGCGGTCACAAAAAGATTGGAGGAATTAAAACAATCGTTTCCAACGGACGTAGCATATAGTATACCATTTGAGACGGTAACAGTTGTGAAAGTTTCCATGCACGAAGTGGTGATCACCCTGCTGGAGGCGCTCGGCCTGGTGGCCATTGTGGTATTCCTGTTCCTGCAAAACTGGCGCGCCACGCTTATCCCCGTCCTCGCTATCCCGGTCTCTATTATCGGCACGTTTATCTTTTTCATACCGCTTGGTTTTACCATCAACACACTCACCATGTTTGGCTTTGTACTTGCTATTGGTATTGTGGTGGACGATGCGATCATAGTGGTGGAGGCTGTGCAGCACTACATGGACGAGAAAAAAATGTCTGCCAAAGAAGCTGCCTACCATGCCATGCAGGACATTTCAGGCCCCGTTATAGCCATCGCGCTCATTCTTGCCTCGGTCTTCGTGCCCGTAGGGTTCATTCCTGGCATAGTCGGCCGCCTGTACCAGCAATTTGCCATCACCATCGCCATTTCCGTAATTATTTCTGCATTTGTCGCGTTGTCACTGACTCCCGCCCTCTGCACCCTGCTGTTAAAGCCCAGTCATGCCACAAAGGATGCAAAAGGACTCAATAAATTTTTCTTCCGGTTCAATATGTGGTTTGAAAGAGTGACCGGGAAATATACAAATGGAGTAAAACGCGCGATCCATGGATCTAAGTTCGTGCTTATTATTCTGCTCTGCATTGGCATAGGTACAGTACTGTTATTCAGAAATAAACCCACCGGATTTATCCCGCTTGAAGATGATGGTCGTATGTATATTACCTACGAGCTTCCTGAGGCATCGTCTACAACACGGTCGCTCGAAGTTTTGTACAGGGTAATGAAAGCCGTCGGTGAAACTCCGGGTGTGGGCCATTTTGCAGCATTAGGCGGACTTAACGTAGTAACGTTCTCATCCAAGTCAAACAGTGGTACCATTTTCTGCCAGCTAAAGCCCTGGGATGAGCGTGAAAAACCGGAGGAACAGGTACCCGGCATTATTGATGTGCTGAAGAAGCGCATCGCGGCCGCCGGCGTAAAACAGGCTAACGTCGTTGTTATTCCTCCTCCACCCATACCGGGACTTGGCCAAACCGCTGGTTTCAGCATCCAGAAAAATGGAACTTATGGGAACGTCAGGAGTA
>CAYNGS010000791.1:0-1732 GCA_964396625.1 uncultured Flavipsychrobacter sp. | reverse complement strand
AGTATTATCAAAGTTCTCGATCAGCACTTTATTATCCGGCGAACTGCCAAAGACAGACACGACATATTGGGCTGCCTCGCCGACGCTACCTGAGCCCTGAACGGTCCAGTTGCCGAGAAATTTGGGACGAAAGGCAGTATCGCACAGCGGGCCACCATAGCCGGGCGGGCAGAAGCAAACCCCTCCGTCACAGATGCCACCGTTGTCGCACGTAACCAGCTTGCATTTATCCTTGCGGCAGGATAACTGAACCATCATAAAAAGTCCGCCAATGGCGCACAGCGCAATCACCAATAAATATCTGGAGGAACATCTCATAACCAAGGCTACTTTTTCCAAATCAAAGATAAGTAAAAAATAAAATGCAATCGACAATTTAACAAGCTCGCAATAGTAACATAGCGCCACGTTAGTAATTGACGATAATCATTCAGCTTATTGACGTTCATCATATTAGATGTATATACTGTTATTTAACTTTGCATCATGACTAAAGTCGAACCAATGCCGATCGTCGGGAACAACGACCTCAATGCCCTGGGACTTTTGGTTAGCGACCACGTTTCTGCAATGCTGCTATACTGGGATAAAAACCAGGTGTGCCAGTTTGCCAATGAACCTGTGATAGACTGGTATGGAATATCGAGGGAGGAAATGATAGGGAAGATAACCATCCGGGAAATTTCGGGCGATAGCTATGATCAAATCTTGCCCTACATAAAAGGCGTGCTGGGGGGCCGGGCGCAGACCTATGAGCGCGAGGTGACCAACAAGCAAGGCAAAAAGCGAAATTCGCTGATCAATTTTTTTCCCCATGTTGTAGACGGCGTGGTAAGGGGCTTTTTTGTGCATGCCGCGGACATAAGCCAGATAAAAGCGCTGGAGACAGAATTGATTCAAAAGAATGAGATAATACTTGATCAGAACAGGCGGCTACTGAACTTTGCCAATATCATTTCGCACAATCTTCGGTCGTACTCCAGTAACCTGGAAACCATACTGGACATGTTTGTACACGCCGGAACGGAAGGTGAAAAAGAAGAAATGCTCAATTATTTAAAAAGCATTTCGAAAAGATTCAGCACGACGATAGACCAACTGGACGAGATAGCTCATTCGCAAAAACAGGGAACGATAAAGCATGTGCGGATCAATTTGAACGACTACGTGCAGCGGGCGATCGATATACTCGGGATTCAGATCAAATCGTTTGGCGCAGTTGTTATCAATAATGTGGGGGATGACCTTTGGCTTGATGTGAACCCGGCTTATATGGAGAGCATCGTCCTGAATTTTCTGACCAACGCCATCAAATACAGGCACCCCGACCGGAAACCGGTAGTTGAGGTAAATGGATACCGCACAGGTGACCATGTGGCAATAACCATAAAGGATAATGGCATAGGAATAAACCTGGAGAAGCACGGCAAGGACCTTTTTGGGATGTACAAGACATTTCATGACAACCCCGATGCGCATGGTATCGGTCTATTTATAACCAAATTCCAGGTGGAAGCTATGGGTGGCCGCATTGAAGTGGAAAGTGAACTGGACGAGGGCACAACCTTTAAAATCTATCTTAAAGCGGGTATGTGAAGGTAAATTGGAGCATGTAGCGGATAAATATTCACCCAACGAAAAAAGCCAACACCTAAACAGCCCAATGACAAACATTAAACAAAATTAATTCCTTAAATTTGCTCCATGGACATTCAGGTAGAAAAAATAGAAC
>CAYNGS010000790.1:0-1733 GCA_964396625.1 uncultured Flavipsychrobacter sp. | reverse complement strand
CTTAAAGAAAACGCGAACGAGCTGGAAGCACATACCGTGACCAGCCAGCGCAAACGCGAAGAGGCAGGAACCGTGTACCTTGACCTGAAAAAAGTAGACTTCATGCCCAGCACCATCGGTGGTGTGGAGGGTCTTATAAAGCTGGCCGTGGGCTCGCACGATGAGCTTACCGCCCAATACAGCGTTCGCGGCGGCAGCTACGACGAAAACCTGGTGTATGTGAATGACTTCGAAATATACAGGCCGTTTTTAGTGCGCACAGGACAGCAGGAAGGATTGAGCTTTATCAATTCCGACCTCGTATCCAACGTGAATTTTTCGGTGGGAGGTTTTCAGGCAAAGTATGGCGATAAGATGAGCAGTGTGCTTGACGTTACCTATAAGCGCCCCACCCAGTTTGCCGGTTCGGTGATGATGAGCCTGCTGGGGGCAAATATCCACCTGGAGGGTGCAAGCAAGAACCAAAAGCTCACCTACCTCGTGGGCGCACGGCAAAAAAGCGATCAGTACCTGCTCCAGTCCCAACCCACAAAGGGAGTGTACAATCCCTCATTCAGCGATGTGCAGGCGCTTATCAACTACCGCATCAGCAGTAGCTGGGAGGTAGAAGCCATAGGCAACTATGCACGTAACAGGTTTACCTTCTTCCCCGAGTCCGAGACATCGAGCTTTGGCGTGCTGAACCAGGCCTACCAGCTGCGGGTGTTTTACAGCGGAAGTGAGCTCGACCAGTTCGATTCGAGGTTCGGAGGCATATCGGCTACCTATCACCCCGAATCATCGAAGCTAAAGTTGAAGTTCCTCGCATCGGGCTTCCAGACCAACGAGTTTGAGACATACGATATATCGGGTGAATATCTTTTTGGCGAGCTGCAGACGGATATGAGCAAGGCTGACTTCGGGCAAATAAAAACCTACCTCGGCACAGGCGGTTTTCAGGATTTTGCGCGCAACTATCTTAACGTGAGTGTAGGCGATGTGGGGTTTCGCGGTTCTTATGATGCTAAGAAGAACTTCATCCAGTTTGGTGCAAATGCTACTGTCACCAATATCAGCGACGACCTGCATGTATGGGAGCGCCGCGACTCTGCAGCTTTTTCGCAGCCTTACGACCCATACAACCTCACTATGGCCTACTTCTACAACTCGTCGGCCAATTTCGACTACACCCGCGCTACAGCATTCGCACAGGACAACATCCGCTTCAATGACAAATTTACTGCCACCATCGGCCTGCGGTTCAACTACAGCTTCCTGAACAATGAAGCCATCACCAGCCCCCGGGTACAGCTCGCCTACAAGCCAAAAGGCAAGCGGGATATCGTCTATAAGTTCTCGACGGGCATGTATGCCCAGCCACCCTTCTACCGCGAAATGCGCGACTTTGCCGGCAATGTGAACAAAGACCTGAAGGCCCAAAAGTCTTACCAGGCGGTGCTGGGAGCCGACTATAACTTTAAGATGTACGGCCGGCCCTTTAAGATCACCGCAGAGACCTACTACAAATACCTATGGGACCTCGACCCCTACCAATACGACAATGTACGTATAAGATACACGGGCAAGAACGATGCCATAGGCTATGTGTATGGCGGCGAGGTGCGCCTGTATGGCGACCTTGTGAAGGACGCCACCTCATGGATAAGCATAGGCCTCATGAAGGGCATGCAGAAAATTACAGACAGCGCGGGCATACCCGGCTATGCCAATTACTTTCCGCTGCCCAGCGACCA
>CAYNGS010000789.1:0-1736 GCA_964396625.1 uncultured Flavipsychrobacter sp. | reverse complement strand
ATTTTGTTTATTTTCCGACCCGGAAGCCGGTTTAGAAAGGCAGGCACAATATTTATAAGTTCTTATAAACTGATGCGTAAAGGGTTAAAGATTACATTATATATCATTGGCAGTATCCTTTTCCTGATGCTGTGTGGTATTTTATTCCTGAACAGTCCGTGGGGGCAAAACTTTGTGCGCGCCCGGGCAGAGGCATACCTGAACGGGAAGCTGAAGACGGTTGTGCGCATAGGGCACCTGGGGTATGGGCTTCCGAAATTCATTGTGCTTAATGATGTGCTGTTTGAGGACCAGGCAAAAGATACACTGCTTTCTGCCGCTGAACTAAAGATCGACCTGGATATGCTGAAGCTCATTCATAAAGAGGTGGATGTGCAGCAAATAGTTCTAAAGGGTGTACATGCGCACATCTACAGAAACCGGCCCGATACCAACTATAATTTTACTTACATCATCAATGCATTTGCCGGGAATAATCCGAGGCCCGCAGCAGCCAAAGCTACCAAGCCGGCATCGACGCGTATTGATCTTGACCGTGTGAAACTGGATGATATCCACATAAGGTTTGATGACTACACAGGCGGTATGCGCCTTGCCGTGAATCTTGATCATATGGACCTGCGCATGAAAAAAACAGATCCCGACCAAATGTTCTTTCATATAAAAGACCTTGCCGTAGCCGGGTTGCAGACCTCTTTTTCGCAAGACAGCTCTTACCTGCCTCATAACCCCAACGACACCGCACATACAAGGTTTCAGTTAATAGCAGATAACGCAGATCTGCAACGCATAAACATCCGGTATAATGATGTGCTTAACAAACTTTTGTTTGGGCTGAAACTCGGAGATGCGCAACTGCAGTTGGATAAGTTTGCGATGGGCGAGAACATTATTGATGTGAAGAAGCTGGTCGTGAATAATACCGATATGGTATTGACGATGGGTGCGCTAACCACCGCGCCGGCATTTGTGGACACACTGATAAAAATAGACACGACAACAGGGTGGAACATTAAGGCGAAGGACGTGAGCTTTGCCGGGGTTAATTTCAAAATGGACGACAACAGCGCCCCGCGTCAGTCGTCGGGCATGGACTATTCACATCTGTATTTTCAAAACACGGTGCTCAGCCTCGATAATTTTCTCTATACCTCTGACACTATATCGGGCAACATAAAACACTTTACCGGAACTGAACAGTGCGGCTTTGACGTGAAGGAGCTAAGAACCGTGTTCAATTACAATCCCAAAGGCGCTGACCTGGAAAACCTGTACCTGCAAACGCCTAGCACCATTTTGCAGGACCATATAGAGGTGCATTATCCGTCGGTTGCAGCAGTGCAAAAGAGGATGCAGACCCTGCAACTGAACCTGCATTTAAAAAACAGCATAATCGGGCTGGAGGACGTATTGGTGTTTGCACCGCAACTGAAGGAACAAGAAATTTTCAGGAAGTATAAGAAGGGGCATTTTAAGGTTGAGGCAACGCTGACCGGACCCCTGGACAAACTGGATATTGCCCATTTTTATGCGTCGGGCATGGATAACACGGAAGTGATGCTGAATGGCTGGCTGAGCGGCCTGCCGGAGCCCAAAAATCTGAACTATAATCTTCACATTGCCAGGTTCCAATCGTCGCGCCATGATATAGCACAGTTTGTTCCTGATTCCGTTCTGTCTTCTGTCCGGATTCCAGACAGGTTTGGGGTTACCGGCCAGGTAGCCGGGAATGAAAT
>CAYNGS010000788.1:0-1737 GCA_964396625.1 uncultured Flavipsychrobacter sp. | reverse complement strand
CTGGTCGCGGTAGGCCTTGCCGATCGGTATCTGCGTTTCGTTGATGACGAGGTATTCGGTGTTGATGGTTTGAATATGGTGAATATTCACGGCATAGCTGCGGTGCACCCTGAAAAAATGTTTCTGACCAATAAGGTCAAGGTAGTCCTGTATGGTGCTTCGCACCAGCATTTTGTTGTAGCGGGTGTGAACGTTCACATAGTTGTTGTCGCTTTCGAGAAACATGATGTCATCCAGCCTCACTTTGTGGAAATACTGGCCCTGTTTGATGAAAATAGAATCCTTTATTATATAGTTGCCATCGTCGGGTACTTTTTCTTTTTTCTGAGACTGGGCGTAGTTGTGCAGGCAAATCTCGATAGATGTGTACAGGTCATTCTTGCGGAATGGCTTCACGAGATAGGCATGAGCCGATGTGGCCTTTGCTCTTTCCACCGTGGCAATATCCGCATTGGCTGTGAGAAAAATGAAGGGGATCTGGAAATCTTTTTTTACCCGCAACGCAAGATCGATGCCGTCCTTATGGCCACTAAGCTGAATATCGAGCAACAGGATGTCTGGCCGCTCACGATGGATCATTTCCAACGCCTGAGTATAGTTATTGGCTGCTTCGGTTACGTCATAGCCAAGTTCTTTCAGCGCTTCGGATATACCCAAAGCTATGATCATTTCATCCTCTACTATGCCAACCTTGATTTTCGACATTTTGCAATCAAGAAATTTATATATAGCTACGGGTTAAAAATAGTAACTATCGCACTGAAATACAATATTATATCTGCAATGTCTTTGTTAAGCTATCTTCCTTCGTGCATTTGTCTCCATAAAAACGACTATAAAACAATTTGCTGCCCTGTCGTAAGAGAAGCTGCCACCCAATTGTTTTGCTAAGCTTTTGATGATCGTCATGCCGAGGCTACCGGCTTTTTCCACCCGGTAGTCGTCTGGCAGGCCCGGCCCGTCATCGCAATACTGCAATGTATACTCATTGTCCTTTAAGACCAGATCAACTTTCATGATACCGTTATCTATGTTACCGAATGCGTATTTGAACGAGTTTGTCATTAGTTCGTTAAGTATAAGGCCAAGAGGCAGTGCAGTGTCGATATCGAACAAGGTTACCGGAATTTCATTGACCAGTCTTATCTTTTGCGCTGGTTTCAGATATACTGCTGATACCTGTTGGAACAATTCTTTCGTGAACCCCGAGAGATCTATGGCGCTGAGGTTATCTCCTTTGTACAAGTGGTGGTGGATGAGTGCTATTGAGCTGATCCTAGATACTCCTTCCTCGATCGATGTTCTCGCCGCCTCGTCCTTGATGCCGGCCATTTGCAGGTCGAGCAGGGTGGAGATGACCTGCAGGTTATTTTTCACCCTGTGGTGTATTTCTTTCATCAGCACGTCTTTTTGCTGCGACGAAAGTTTCAGGTCTGCAATGGTTTCTTCCAGCGCCGATGTTTTTTGTTTTACCAGGCGATCGAGGCGCTCGTTTTCTTTTTTCAGCCTGAATATCCGCAACCTGTACCAGCCAATAGTGCCGGAGGCCAGGACCAAAATACACCCTATAATGAACCATGCCTGCAAGTAAATGGGTTTTATGACGCGGACATCGAACCGGAGTTCATTTCGGCTCCAGCTTCCGTCTCCCGCCTGTGCCTTTATGTGCAACTCCATTTTGCCGTAGGGGAGACCGCTGACGCGCAAAACGGGTTCCCTCATTGTATTCCACCCGGA
>CAYNGS010000787.1:0-1743 GCA_964396625.1 uncultured Flavipsychrobacter sp. | reverse complement strand
CCGGGATTATCAAATGCCGCACCGAATGCATGGCTGAGGGAATAACCCAATTCACCTCCTTCGTGGATAGATCCGGGTGTTGTAGGAGCTACATGACTGGAAATTCCGCCAGGAAAAGAGAACTGCTTGAATAATTTTTTTAGTCCGGCCTCGTCTTGGGTGACATTAGGGTAAACTTCACTCCAGGTGCCCTCTAGGTAGACATTCCCCACGATAGCTGGGCCTCCGTGCCCAGGCCCGGATATGTAAAACATATCTAGGTCATATTTCTTTATGACGCGGTTCAAATGCACATAAATAAAGTTCTGCCCCGGTGTCGTGCCCCAATGCCCAACTACCAGTGGCTTAACGTGCGACAACTGCAACGGCTCTTTCAGAAGCGGATTATCGTACAGGTAGATCTGCCCCACTGAAAGATAATTGGCAGCACGCCAGTATGCATTCATCTTTTGAAGTAATTCAGGCGTTAATGTTTCAACCTCTGTATTGATTAATTCCGTTTCCATGATTATGATGATTTAATTGCTCTAAATAATGATTACTAATTGATTTCGTAAGATTTGTCCTGTTGTCTGTTATAGAGCATGGCTATTTCACTTTTAACATACTTGCATTTATAGCTACAACAATAGTACTGACCGCCATTAAAGCTGCTCCTGCCGCAGGGCTTAATAAAATACCTCGTTGACACAAAACCCCTGCTGCCAAAGGTAGCGCCACCAGATTGTACCCAGTTGCCCAAATTAAATTTTGAATCATCTTGCGATGAGTGGCCTTGCCAAACAGTATCAGGCTAACTATGTCCTTTGGGTTGCTGTTTACCAAGACAATTCCTGCTGTTTCAGCTGCAATGTCGCTTCCTGAGCCCACAGCTATACCAACATCGGCCTGCGCCAATGCTGGCGCATCGTTTACGCCATCGCCGGTCATGGCTACAAACTCTCCTTTGCTCTGTAGCTCCTTAATTTTTTCCAGCTTCTGTTGAGGTAGTACACCTGCAATAAAACTATCCATACCCAATGTTTCACTTACACTCTTTGCCACTTTATTGTTATCCCCCGTAAGCAATATTGATTTGATATTATTTTGTTTCAAAGTCACAATCGCTTCGGCCGATTCGGGTCTTATCTCGTCAGACAATGCAATGTATCCTGCCAATTGATTATTGATCATCAGGAACACTATCGTTTCCATATCATTGGCAGTGAAACCGTCCGGCAGGGCAATATTATTTTCCTTTAAGTATCCGGGGCCAACGACTAATATTTTCTTTCCTTCAACAGTGGCCTCAACACCCTTTCCGGTGACAGCATTAAAATTTTCCGCTTCGGGAATAGTAATGGATAATGCTTTTGCTTTTTGCAGAATACCTGTTGCAATAGGATGCTCCGATTGCTGCTCTAATGCAGCTGCCAAACGAATAATTTCGTTTTCTGCAATGCCGCTTTGCAATGAAGTGATCCTGGATACTTCAAATTTCCCAACTGTAAGTGTACCGGTTTTATCAAAAACAATAGTTGTGATTTTTCTTGCGTTTTCAAATGAAGTCCTGTTCTTAATCAGCAATCCATTTTTTGCAGCAAGTGCGGTTGATTTTGCTACAACTAACGGTACAGCCAGACCCAAAGCATGTGGGCAGCAAATAACAATTACAGTAACCATTCTTGCCATAGCAAATGCCAGGGGATGACCTGTTAAAAACCAAAATAAGAATGTAGCAATACCTGCTGCCATTGCAATTAT
>CAYNGS010000786.1:0-1744 GCA_964396625.1 uncultured Flavipsychrobacter sp. | reverse complement strand
CGACGGCGTAATATCGGAACTGCATACCCGCAGAGTGGAGAAAGACATTATTGCGGAACCCGAATCGTGGCTGTGGTCGCACCGGCGGTGGAAACATAAAAAACCAATATAATAATTGGTATATAGAAACACTTTTTATGTCGGAAAATGGCCCTTAAAAAAGTGAATAAATTATTTTAAACTACCGGATTGTCTTATCTTACTTTTCAAAAGTTTTTTGTCATGAGTACTTTGAGCCAGCTGGCTGAATCTTTGATCGGTTCTGAAATTGTGAAACTGGGTAACGAGATCAGCAGGCGGGTGCGCGACGGCGAGAAAATATACAACTACACGATCGGCGATTTCGACCCGGATATCTTCCCCATTCCTGCGGCACTGGAAGAACAGATAATTGAATGCTACCGGCAGAGGTATACAAACTATCCCCCAGCCGATGGCCTGCTGGAACTGCGCAATGCTGTAGCTGAATTCGTTGCAGAGCACCAGGGAATCAGGTATTCGCCTGCTGAGATCCAGATCGCATCGGGCGGCAGGCCGCTGATCTATGCGCTGTTCAAAACCATTGTGGACACGCACGACAAGGTCATCTATGGAGTTCCCTCGTGGAACAATAATCATTATGTTTCCATGAACCATGGCGCGCATTGCGTTATCGAAACGACTGTTGAAAATAACTTTATGCCCACGGTCGCCGATGTTGCCGCGCATATACATGGCGCAGTATTGTTGTGCCTCTGCTCGCCGCAAAACCCCACCGGCACCACCATCTCGAAAGAGGCCCTGGAAGGCATTTGCGACCTCGTCATTGCAGAAAATAAAAAAAGAGAAGGCAGGGCCAAAAAGCTGTACGTAATGTACGACCAGATGTATTCGCTGCTGGTCTACGATAATGTTAAACACTATGACCCCGTATCCCTGCGGCCCGAAATGAAGGAGTACACTATTTTCATTGACGGTATATCCAAATCATTTGCCGCAACGGGCGTCCGTGTCGGATGGGCGCTTGGGCCGGTGCATGTATTATCAAAGGTGCGTCCGCTGCTGAGCCACATTGGCGCATGGGCGCCTATGGCTGAGCAAAAGGCAACCGCAAATTTCCTAGTGCGCAAAGACCTCACAGAGGCGTATCTCGCACATTTCAAGAAGGAGCTGCAGGAAAGATTGTTAACCTTGTACGCAGGTTTTAAGCGGCTGAAAGATAAAGGGTATGCAGTCGATTGTATCGCTCCCAACGCGGCGATTTACCTGACGCTAAAACTCGCACTCACCGGCAAGCTGGCCGGGGAACGCGTGCTTCACGATCAAAAGGATGTTACTGAATACATATTGAACAAGGCGAAGCTGGCTATTGTACCTTTTTATGCTTTCGGCGCAGATCATAATTCACCCTGGTACCGGCTAAGCGTGGGCACCTGCGTCAAATCCGAGATACCGGAAATGCTGTCTCTCCTCGAAAATGCCCTGCAGGAACTACATTAATATTTTCTTTTGAAATCGTATCGTAAATTTGTTGCGCAATCAAAATGCACAAACAGATCATACTGTCAACAGCTAATAAATCAAGTGAAAATGAAAGGATTTTCGACACTGCTATTTTTAATGTTTTCTCTGCACTGCACTGCCCAATCTTCAAATCCTCACCCTTTTAAAAATGACCTCAAAAGACAAAATCTAAAAGGAAAGATTTCCGTCGTTACAGAGTATGAGTACAACCCCAACAGGGGCAGCCTCAGGTGGAAAAGTA
>CAYNGS010000785.1:0-1746 GCA_964396625.1 uncultured Flavipsychrobacter sp. | reverse complement strand
ATCACATAACAACTGATATTTTATTCCTCGCCGGAAGTGCCCTTATCTTTGCTCTCTATTAATGCGGAGGCAATGAAACCGACCCCCAACCCTATAAATATTCCAATATCTTCGTGGTCATATAATGCTCCAATTCCCATTCCAATGAACATAGAACCGATATAAACCGCCCAGCTTAGTTTACTGTGTTTCTCCTTGCTCTTTTCCATAATTTTTATTTTTTAGATTTTAGGAAAAATCAATTCATTGTACTCTTTGTTCATGCCTGCCCCAGGTGGTCAGTTGTAGTAAGAGCCGATAAACCAACGGCAGGCATGATTGTCGTCAAGACTGCCTTCATTGCACTCTCAATTATCTGGGCTATAATACAGATCCAATTCATAAATAAGTTACAAAAATAAAGTAGTTTATAAAATAAACAAGATATTCAATACATATTTATTATTTAAACTTATTGAATCCTGATTTAAAAAGGTATTTGCCAAGAAGGTGAAAAGCGGGCGTGCAATGCAAATGTACTTGGTGTGTTAACACGAGCTTGCCAGGACGAGGCGGGACCTTCAGGGTATTACGACGAAGTGGGCTTTTGTATAATTTTAGTGAACCCGTTGGTACAAATCTCGAACCAAATTGTCGAAGATTTGAGAAAATTAGCAGCATAATAAATTGCAGTTTTAAGCAGTAGGATACAATAAAAACATGCTATTTTTTGCACGAGATTAGTTTAGGATGGAACTACTGGTTTTTAAATTCGAAAAATGATGTTTAGTGACCAGTGTTCCTATCTTGACCAATGTTTGTCCGGCGATAATTTGCTGGTGTTACACCAACTTTTGTTTTAAATATCCTGTTAAATGCAGCTTCGGATTGATAACCAACTCTGGCAGCAACCTCACTAATGTTTTCTTTGGTGACCAACAGAAACTCTTTCGATTTTATAATACGCCAGTTGGTAAGGTAACTCATAGGTGTCTCTCCTACCGATATCTTAAATTCCTTGCAATATAAGGAGCGGGACATGCCAGCCTTTGTTGCCAGTTGTTCTATTGTCCATTCCTTTTCGGGAAATTCGTGCATAATTTTTAAGGAACTACTTACCCTTTCATCTTTTAAAGCCCTCAAAAATCCTTGTTCAATATGTTCTTGATTTAAGTAAGCGCGAACAATAAGTATAAATATAATATCAGCCAAGCGTGCCAATATAACTTTGGTACCAGGCTGTTCATAGCTTATTTCATCATTCATAAAAGCAGCAACATTATTTAACCAAAAGCAGAGTTCGGATTGCATCGCTGTTATATGCATCAGCTTTGGCAATGAATTAACGAAAGGGTGCTTAAAAGAAGGATCGATCTCAAAATGGCCACCCATCAAAACTGTTTCTTCATCGCTTCCTTTAAATAAGGGTGCTCCATCCCTCAATGCTTTGCCATATTGGTCAGCAGGTACACACTTGTTTTGGGGATTGCCGGAAATTTGGTGAGACGCCCCATGCGGTATGAAAAATATTTCACCCTCTTTCATCTTTATGGCAGCTTCACCGTTCATTTTTAAATAGCAAGTTCCTTTCAACAGACGCCAAAATTGAGACCTATTGTCTTCTGGTATCTCAATACCCCACGATTTTTTGCTTACAGTAATCTTCGGGTATATAACCGCTTTCAGCTTTTTTAGCCTAATGCTCTCTAAAATGTCACTTAATAAGTCCATTGTATAACTATTTTTATAAGTAACAACAAAGCCAAG
>CAYNGS010000784.1:0-1747 GCA_964396625.1 uncultured Flavipsychrobacter sp. | reverse complement strand
ATACAAATTCTTATTTTGATCTAAAACAACACCAGTAATGCCATCATCATCCCCATGTCCACAGAAATATTGCCACAGTAAATTCCTGCTTGCATCGAAAGCTGCGGCAAAAAAAGTGTCTGTCGCCCCGCCAGACGTATTTACCTCTCCGTATACATATAATTTGTTAGTAATCGGGTCAATCACTGCTCCATGCAAAAACCATTGTGAATCTAAATCCAAGCGAACAGCGCTCAATAAAGTGCCAGCCGTATTGTAAGTCATATCGTATACTCCATAGGCGCTAGTAACGCTTGGCGTTAACACGACGCCCGATCTCACATAACAGAAATAATGAACTTTATTTGAAACATCGGTTGCAATCGGCCCCGCACCTGTGCCAGATAGTGACGAAACAGTGTTTGTTCCTACGAATCTTACCCAATTAAAATGTCCGTTCGTGTCCAATTGCATTATACCAGTTGCCAAATATTCCGAAGGGACATTAGAAATAGTGGTATCGTACCCAATATACAATGTGTGGTCGCCACCAAGATGGATATATGAACCGACTACATATACGTTGCCCAAATTATCAGCTGCTATTCCATTAGGCGTAACTCCATTATTTGAGCCGATCAACTTTGCCCACCGCATCTGACCGCTACAGTTATAGCTGGTTATGAGCATATTTGAAGGAGCGCCATATGCTCCACTTGCTCTGTGAAAGGTGTCTGAGATTATTGGGTTTGTACCTACATTGTTCAGTGCATATATATTTCCATCGGGATCAGTACACATATAGTAAGTTCCCTCTACAATCGTAGCGCCAGGGGTACTGCCAATAGTAATTGTTTGACTTGTACCACCCCCTCTGACCCATTTGAATTGTTGTGCGTTCACACAAATTATACTAAACGAAAAACAAGCAATGCATACTACAGCCTGGACAAATAATCTATTCATGAATCCTTCTTTTTTATAAAGTTATACACATTTAACAGCAATAACCGTACCGGTTAAAGGTAGTGCCCTATTGGGGTCACTTTCCTTTCCTCCAAACCTGCAATAAACCGCGCCGGTCCTGCGAACCAATTTCTATCACAACCCGCTACACGCTTATGACAGTACAAAAACTGCACTATCATAAAACTTCATTTTTTTTCTTTCAAAAACCCTCCCGACCTTTAGGGCGCATTAAGGTGTTATACAGTCTGCGTAAGCAAGGAAGCCGGCACGGAAGAAATCCGAACCCTTCACTTACAACTAGTCACTAACAACTAACGACTAACAACTAATACTAACCACTAACCACTAACCACTAACCGCTAACCACTAACCACGGGGCCTCCAATGGGGTGTTAACACTTTATAAAAAACGATCAAAACCATAGCTGCACTATCATACAACATATGATATAATATGAAGTTACTCACAAAAAAAAATTAAAACACCTGGGGCAACAACCCCGATAAAATAAAAAAATATGCGTCACGGACTAACAATCAGCCCGTATTTTACGTCAATACTATCAAACAAACCTTAAATCTCTCTTTTATGCACCCCGGACAAGGAATCAGGTCGATCAGAAGAAAACTAAACGTGCCCCAGAATGAGCTCGCCAGGAAATGCGGTATTTCGCAAACCTCACTATCCCTTATAGAAACGGGCGTCAAGAGGCCCGGAAAGAAAACAATGGAAAAGATCTGTGAGACATTCGATATACCCGAGTCTATCATCTATATCATCGCCATGCAGGAGTCAGAT
>CAYNGS010000783.1:0-1748 GCA_964396625.1 uncultured Flavipsychrobacter sp. | reverse complement strand
TCATAAGAGATTCAAAAATTATTTTTCGTATCCGAGAATGTACCCGATAGAAACCTGGAAGTTATAGTTGCGGTTGGACCATGATCCGTCGGTATTCTCCTGCATATCCCGCAGCCCTACTTCGGCGCCGGCCTTAGCGTAAAGCCCTTCAGGTATTTCGCAACCGATGAAGCCGCCTACGCCCCAGTCGAATTTACGTAGTTTGTCCGTTTGATAGTTTGCGGTGACGGGGACATTGCCCAGCACATCAACATCGGGAGATCCCTGAAATTTATCCTGTGCACTAAAAAGCCATGCAACGTATGGCCCGGCGCCGATCATGAAACGGGTGTTGTTTGCATCGCCTATTTTCCAGACCAGGTTTGCCGGCAATTCGAGGTAGTGCAATTTCAATTTTTCCTGGGTACTCACGTCAAGCATGTTTTGCAGCCGGTTGCCTTTTTGCGTATACATGAGACCCGGCTGGAAAGCTAAATTGCTGCCGAGGGCCAAATCCAAGATCGCGCCTGCATGGAAACCAAGTGTTGAAACATTAGGTGTGTGGTTATCTGTAAGACCGTTTTGATTCAACCCGGCTTCCACTCCGAAATGTATCCTGCGCCGCGGGTAAATGGTGTTGTCTTCTTTTACAACTGTGTACGAATACTGCGGCTCGTTGGTTACGATGGCGTTTTTCTTTTGTGTATTGGCAAAATAGTCTTTCGATACTTCGTGGTTGACAGCGCCGTCGGGTTCGCTGCCTGCCAATGAATATTGATCCAGCGCCTTGCCATGCAGCGGTTTGCGTCTGTGGGCGGCAGCATATCGCCTGTAATGCCGGTGGCGGGGCACGGCTGCAGAAGTGTTAGCAGCCGCCTCAGAACTGACATCTGCGGCCGGGATGGTTTCAGATGGCTGATCTACAGTCGTTTCATCTGGCATAACGGCCGGGTTTGCAGGCTGAGTAATTGCTGTGGCATTTGTTTGTGCATTAGTGGTCGGGCGATGCGTGAAGTAATAATCGGTACCCGCTATGATGAGTAAGAGCAAAGCTGCGGCAATCAAGTAAATCCGTTTCATGAGTCTGTTTTTTTATGTTCTGTTTAACAATCTTTTTTCATTTACCCCACCAAAAAAGAACTATGCCACGCGGTGTGCGCAATTGCTTATGAAGCGACTGAAAACATTAGGTAAAAAAACAAATGAAGAGGCTTTGCAACCCGTAAATATTTGCAGTTTAGGATGAGATGGTCGGGTCCATGTCAGATCTTAGCCGCAATAGATTTATAAAAGAAAGTTTTAAGTTTTTTCTTTAACAATCCTTTGTGAAGTGTTGTGGGGCGCAAGTATAAGCCATCAGCGGTAAGTAATTTCCCGCTCGGTTATGGCCGATTGCTCATTGTTCTTGTAGGTATTTCTTTTGAGCCAGTTGCCCTGGTCATCGGCATTATCGTAGTCGTAGGTGGTTGAGAATTTCAAACCATGGTGAGAATCATATTCTTGTGAGCTGATCTCATTATTATCTTCATCGAATTTGGAATTGCATTTGAGGAAGAGGCTGCCGAATTCATTATAGCTGTCTTTAACAATGCGATTGCCTCTGCCATCAAACTTTCCCATTATCTTAACGAACAGCACGCCGCCGGGGTCATAGTTGTCTTCTTCTATCTTGTTGCCGCGATCATCATATTTGCAGGTTGTCTTAACATTCAGGGTGCCATCTGCTTTGTATCGTTTCTATTCTATCAATTTCCCACTATCATTATAAG
>CAYNGS010000782.1:0-1750 GCA_964396625.1 uncultured Flavipsychrobacter sp. | reverse complement strand
GTATCGATGGGGATGATAGGGAGCTTCTCCGTAATCAGTGCAACAGGAGTCAACACTATCAGCGACGGCTCAGTGTTTAAGGTTTACCCTAACCCGGCTACCGGCATGGCTCATATTCAATTCAATCGTGCGGATGTGGCGGCAACCGTAATACTGACAGATGTAAACGGCAGGCAGATGCTGAGGAGAGCATTGGGGAAGGTAAAAGAAACGGATCTTGATCTGAGCACCATTCCAAATGGGACCTACATAATCACCGTTGAACAAAACAACGTTGCAAACAGGCAGGATCTCATCGTGAACCATAAAAGCTGAAGTATAGAGTTACAAACATTATTGCAGCCGTTGTTGTAAAAGACAGCCCCTATAAATATCATTTGAGGAAAAACAGAAACTGATCCATGACGAGTCCGTGGCCCCGACCGAAGCAGCGTAACCCGCTGCTTCGGTCTGCAAGGATGCTCTACAAAAAAGGCGACGCGGGCGAAAAGGAGAAAAAAGAGGTAATTTACAGCCTCAATGAGCATCAAGGTAAAGATCATTAATGATCCGGTTTATGGTTTCATACGTTTTCCCGAAGCGGAGTTAATGCGGGTTATTGACCATCCGTGGGTGCAACGCCTGCGTTATATAAAACAGATGGGACTTGCGCACCTGGTTTACCCCGGAGCTACCCACACCCGGCTGGCGCACTCTCTTGGCGCGTGCCACCTGATGGGCAAGGCCCTCTACGAACTGAACGCGAAGGACATTATTTCTGATAAAGACGAATACCTCGCCGCGAGACTTGCGGCATTACTACACGACATAGGTCATGGGCCGTTTTCCCATTCACTTGAGCATGTATTAGCCGGCGGCATATCGCATGAATCCCTTTCACGTCTTATAATGCACCGGATAAATGGGGACTTTGGCGGCATGCTGGACAAGGCTATCCAGATATTCGATCATTCTTACCCCAGCAAGTATCTGCATCAGCTTGTGTCGAGCCAGCTGGATGTGGACAGGATGGACTATCTGAACCGGGACAGTTTTTATACGGGAGTATCAGAAGGTGTGATTGGCTATGACCGCATATTGCAGATGCTGACAGTGCGGGACAACGAACTCATGGTGGAGGAAAAAGGAGTTTACTCGGTAGAAAAGTTTATCATAGCCCGGCGGCTCATGTACTGGCAGGTGTACCTGCATAAAACGGTATTGGGAGCTGAAATGTTATTGATAAAAATATTGAAGCGTGCAAAGGAGCTTGTACAGCGGGGAGAGAAATTATTTGCTACACCTGCATTAAACTATTTTCTGTGCCGCAATCTAACCGGTGAAGATTTTGCTGACAATCCTGAACACTTAATGAATTTTTGTCAACTGGACGACAATGACGTGCTTGTCTCCATCAAAGTATGGCAAACACATAGTGATAAAGTATTGAGTATGCTTTGCAAGATGCTTATTTTAAGAAAATTGTACAAAGTTTTGCTTAGTTCTCAATCTTTGGCAAGCATTTTGGAGGATAAACAGAAGAAAGCCAGATCTATGATGGGGTTAAATGACGAAGAGATGCAATATTTTGTGTTTGACGGCGTTACGTCAAACAGCACATATAATATCAATGACGAACTAATAAAAATAGAAACAAAGAGCGGCACGATCAGGAATATTACAGAAATTGATGATTCATTGGTTAACCAAACACTTGCCAGAGCGGTACATAAAAACTACATTTGCTACATAGAAACCCCGAATCTTTAAT
>CAYNGS010000781.1:0-1751 GCA_964396625.1 uncultured Flavipsychrobacter sp. | reverse complement strand
GATAACCCGGAACTCATTGCCGCCCAAAAGGCCGGCATCTCAATATATTCCTTCCCACAGTATGTATATGAAGTAAGCAAAAACAAAAAGAGGATCGTTGTAGCCGGCAGCCATGGCAAGACCACTATCACGTCCATGATCATGCATATTCTGAAACAAAAGGGCATCAACTTCGATTACCTCGTGGGCGCAAGAGTTGCAGGCTTTGAGCAGTCCGTGCAGCTTACAGACGCACCGGTCATTGTCTTGGAGGGCGACGAATACCCTGCCTCGGTAATAGAAAAGAGGCCTAAGATTTTCTTTTACCATCCGCATATCGGCGTGCTGAGCGGCATAGCATGGGATCATATCAATGTATTCCCTACCTACGATATCTATTTCAACCAGTTCGAGCAGTACCTCGCGGGCATTGACAGCAATGCCAAGGTCTTTTATAATGATGAAGACAGTGAGGTAAGGCGCGCGATCGCGACTTCAGCATCAAAGCTGCATGCACGCCCCTACCAGACCCCGCCTTTCCATTATGAGAATGGCTTCCCGGTGATGGACACTAAAGACGGGCCTGTAAGAGTATCTGTATTTGGGCGGCACAACCTGCTAAATATGCAGGCCGCAATAGACGTGTGTATGGAGCTCGGCGTTACCGAAAAAGACTGTTACGAGGCTATCTCCACCTTCACTGGCGCAGCCCGTCGACTCGAAAAAGTAAAAGAAGAAAACGGCCTGTTGGTTTACCGCGACTTTGCACACGCACCCAGCAAACTCAAAGCCACACTGAATGCAGTGCGGGAAGCATACGCCAACCACCGCCTCATCGCCTGCTTCGAACTGCACACCTTCAGCAGCCTTAATGAGCAATTCCTTTCGGAATACGCGCACAGCATGGATGGAGCTGACGACGCAATTGTTTACTTCAGTCACCACGCCCTTGAACTCAAAGGACTCCCGCCGCTCGACCCCGATTCTGTGAAAAAATATTTCGGAAGAAATGATATCCGCGTCATTGACGAAAGGTCTGAGTTGGAAAGAACGGTCAAAACAATGATAACCGGCGAAGGCAATATCGCGCAATCACGCAAACCTGTTTTTTTATTGCTGATGAGTTCAGGAACTTTCGATGGAATTGACTGGAATAGTGTAAGTTCGCAATAGATTTTATAACTATACTCATGTCAAAACTAACATTAAAACGCCCTATCATATTTTTCGACCTGGAGACAACGGGAACAGACCCTGCGAAGGACCGCATAGTAGAGCTCGCTTTTGTAAAGTTATCGCCCGACGGCAAGCGTGACAAGTTCACAAAACGAATAAATCCCGGCATACCCATTCCGCCGGAAGTAACTTTGATACACGGGATATCGGATGAAGATGTAAAGAACTGCCAGACGTTCAAGCAAATAGCACACTCGCTTTATGACTGGATGCGTGGGGCGGATCTGGCAGGTTACAACTCCAGCAAGTTCGATCTGCCATTGCTGGCTGAAGAGTTTTTGCGCGTGGGCATTAATGTCGACTTTACGGAACGTCATATGGTGGATGTGCAGCAGATATTCTTCAAGATGGAGGCCCGCACGCTCAGTGCGGCTTATAATTTCTACTGCGACAAGCAACTTGAGAATGCCCACAGTGCCGAAGCCGATATTAACGCTACTATAGAGGTATTGGAAGCACAATTGGAGCGGTATCCCGATATCGGCAGCGACGTACTTGCTTTGCACCAGTTCACGCATACCGATGAGTATGTGGAC
>CAYNGS010000780.1:0-1755 GCA_964396625.1 uncultured Flavipsychrobacter sp. | reverse complement strand
TACGTGGTTGATATCAAACTCCTGCATAACAATAGTTTTTTAGACGTTAACTAATGAGTGCGCAGGAGCAAACCTGATTATCGGAATGAACAGAGCTAAGATAAGTGGCGAAAATGGTCCAATCCCGCGACATTTTCGAGTATAAATTTACTTAAAAAAGTATTGCGTGTACGTTAAAAAAAACTGATATTGGTCAGTGGCAGAGCGGAAAAACAAAACGCTCCAAGATCATTGGAGCGTTTTCGTATGAGTTAAAGTGAAGAATCAGTTTGCAATCGGCTCGAGCTCAGCAGGAGCAGGCATTTCGTCGGCGCTGGGTCCGTACATGCCGGGAATGGGTATATCGAGCAGGCGCAGGAAGACGCTAAGTTGTCCGCGGTGGTGAATCATGTGGTTGTAAGCGACAGAACGGAGCACCACTTTTTTGGGCATGGTAAAAATCACCGACTCGCCGTTGCGGAGCGTCCACATCTTGTTAAAGTCTTCGTCAGGTGTATTTTCCAGCGCTTCGATGGCCTTTGCCACATGTGCATCATGCTTGCCGGTGAGCTCGTCGTTTGTAGTTGCCAATACAGGCTTATAATCCATTTTAGACAGGTCGAGCTCATCGGTCGACAGCGTCATGGTTATCCAACTGGGGAGTTCGGCAACATGGTTGGCGAGGTTGCCCAATTTCATAGACTTTGCATGGGGTTTCCAATCGCTTTTCTCTACCGGAACGCGTTCGAGCATTTTGCGGGTGTTTGCAGCTTCCATCTGAAGTTCTGCGATCAATGGCTTGTTGTATGACATAGCTTATTATTTTTGTGAAAATTAGGGGAAATTGCTGAATAAAAACGGGGTTAACGCAAATATAAATTCATGCCGGTGAGAAAAATCATTTCCTTTTCCATTTTAACCTGTTTTGCCTGCTTTAGCGGCTGCGCACAGAAGGCGGAGGATCAGCGCGTTAGTGTTGCTTTTTATAATTGTGAGAACTTCTTTGATACAGTGCATAACCCTACGAAAGAAGATGACGAATTTACACCGGAAGGCAAGTATCGCTACACACAAAAGATCTATGAACAGAAATTGCATAACATCGCCACTGTGATAGAAAGTATGGGTGGTGGTGACGGACCGGCGGTGATAGGACTGGCCGAGATAGAAAACAGCACTGTGCTGAATGACCTGGCAAGGCAGCCGGAACTGGCAAGGAGCAACTATAAATATGAATGGTATGACGGGCCTGACCCACGGGGTATAAATGTGGCGATGCTTTATAACCCCCGCTTTTTTCATGTAATAAAATCGAAGCCACTGCATGTGGACCTGGCTGGTGTGAGCGGAAAGTCCGTGACGAGAGATGTGCTGTATGTGTACGGAGTGCTGAGCGGAGATACGGTGCATATTTTTGTGAACCACTGGCCATCGAGAATTGGCGGACCGGAGGAAAGCGACCCGAAGCGGGCGATTGCCGCCAAGGTGGACAAGGATGCCGCTGATGCATTACTGAAACAGGACGAGCATGCGAAGATCATTATAATGGGCGACCTGAATGACAACCCTATAGACAACAGCATAGTAAATGTGCTGGGGGCCAAGGGAGACAAAAACGATGTAACCGCGTCGGGGTTTTATGATCCGTTTACCGAGCTCTTCAAGAGCGGCCAGGGGACAGAGGAATACCGGCATAGCTGGAACCTGTTTGACCAGGTGATCGTATCGGGTGGGCTGCTTCAAAACACTAACCACAAACTGCACTATGATAAGGCA
>CAYNGS010000779.1:0-1757 GCA_964396625.1 uncultured Flavipsychrobacter sp. | reverse complement strand
AATGAGCTGAAGGCCAATGGTGTTACTGAGGCCCGCCATTATCAGCATGTGACGGTATTGTTCACTGATTTTGTAAATTTTACGACAGCGGGAGAGCGCATGAGCCCGCAGGCTTTGGTAGATGAGCTGCACACCTGCTTCAAGAAGTTTGACGAGATAACGACCAGTTACAATGTGGAAAAGATAAAGACTATAGGCGACGCATACCTTGCGGTGAGCGGCCTGTCGGCGGCCAACCCGAACCATGCTGAATGCATAGTGAGGGCCGCAATAGAGATCAACTCCTTTATGATCGACAGGCTGGCCAAACTGGGTAACACTACTTTCGAGATGCGCGTGGGTATACACAGCGGCAGCGTGGTGGCAGGAATTGTTGGAGTGAAGAAATTTGCCTACGACATATGGGGTGACACCGTGAATACCGCCGCGCGGATGGAACAGAACAGTGAGGCGGGAAGGATAAACATTTCGCAGACGACCTATGAGCTGGTGAAAGACAAATTCAGTTGTACCTACCGCGGCGAGATAGACGCAAAGGGCAAGGGAATGCTGAAGATGTACTATGTGAATACATAGCATCTTTGTCGCCGTGGTGTTTTTCACCGTCCATCGAATTACTTGTCAGTAGCGACTTCCAATAGTAGTTTTAGGCATTGATGCTTCGATAACATCAAAATCGGCCTGGGTCAGTTTTATATTAAGTGCAGCAAAATTCTCTTCGAGCCGGTGTATTTTTTTTGTTCCGGGAATGGCCGTGATCTCATCGTTTTGGCTCAGGATCCAAGCTAAAGCTACCTGTGATCTAGTAATACCTTTATCTTTTGCTACCTGCTCTATAACGTCCACAAATCTGAGATTCTCCTTAATTGCTTCATCTGTGAACCGTGGATTGTTCAATCTAAAATCACCAACCTCCAGATGATTACGATTTTTAATTGTTCCGGTCAGAAAACCCCGACCTAGAGGGCTGTATGATACAAAGGTGATCCCGAGTTCTTTACAAACATCAAAAAGTTCCTGTTCCGGTTCACGACTCCATAAGGAATATTCGGTTTGCAATGCTGTGATCGGATGGACCTTGTGTGCCCGTCTTATCGTTTCAGCATCAACCTCAGACAGACCAATGAATTTTACTTTTCCTTGTTTGACTAAATCAGCCAAGGCCCCGACTATTTCTTCGATAGCTACTTTGGGATCATGGCGGTGCATATAATACAAGTCAATGGCTTCTATCCCGAGATTCTGAAGACTCCGGTCACATGCTTTCTTAATGTATTCGGGTTGCCCATTGAGTCCTAGCCATTCTCCCTTTGGGCCCCTCATCACTCCAAATTTTGTGGCTAATACAACATCTTTCCACCGACCTCTAAAAGCTTTGCCAATTAGTTTTTCGTTGGCGCCGCTACCATACATATCTGCGGTGTCGAAAAAATTAACTCCTAAATCAATGGCTTTATGTAAAGTACTAATGGATTCTGTTTCATTAAAGGAACCATAGAACTCGGACATGCCCATGCAGCCAAGACCTATCCGGTTTACAGTTAAGGTGCTGTTTCCAAGTGTTGTTGAATGATCCATTTTATCTATCATTTTTAGTGAGCCACAAAGGTCGGAGAAACGGTAAATGCAATGCTTGCAAACCGCAATCCACTATTTGCAAATTTCAATCAATTCCTGTATTTCAGGGGCGAGACGGCTGTGTATTTCTTGAAAAAATTAGAAAAATGAGCCAATTGTTCAAAACCAAGACTATAAGC
>CAYNGS010000778.1:0-1758 GCA_964396625.1 uncultured Flavipsychrobacter sp. | reverse complement strand
AGCACCTGGATGGCCTTATCTTTTTTGCCCTCTGCGATGAGCTGATTGGCAATAAAGGATGCATCGAAGCGGTAGGTGAGGAACTCGTGGCGGTTTGGCTCATCGAAATAAACATCATTTCTTTCGCCGCCACCCCATATGAATTTGTTCACATAGAGATCATAGCTCTTTTCTGTGTTTATGATACCCAGAACCTGTGTATTGATCTTAGGTGCATCGGCATACCTGTACGGCATAAGTCGGTAAACGTTGCCTTCCATATGCAGGAAGTCGCCGGTGCCACCGTAGTCGCCCTGGCGGAGGCCGGCATCGAAATACAACGGCCTGTTCCAACCTTCGCGGGCAACGGCTGCTATTATGTTCAGCACAGCAAGATCGCTCTTGTAAGCCATTGTCTTTGGATAAGCAAACTTCATATCGGTAATGATACGGCTTGTGTCTGCTGCAGGAACCATTCCTTTAGCTACCAGCTCGTCCTTGCTGAGCGACTGCACAAAGAAGTTCTTGGAAGGGATGTAGTTAACCGCTTCCGAACCTCTCTGACCCTTATTTGCCGGGTCGTCGCTATTCATAAAGTTGCAGATATCCAGCAGGTTGAAGAATTTGTCGTCGGGGATCTGCGGGTTCTTGATGTAGGAGATGTAGTTGTGGTGATCGCCGATATAGTCTTTTTTTGTCCACACCATGGGTACGGCATCGGCATCGTTCACGCGATAGTTGAGCTGGTCTATGTACCAGTCGATACCCAGCAGGCTGGTGTTGATAACGCGCACATCTTTACGGTATCCTTCTACCTCTTGTATGTACCACAGGGGGTAGGTCTGGTTGTCGCCGAAGGTAAACAAGACGGCATTGGGTGCACAGCAGGAGAGGGTGTTGAAGGCCACAGCGCGAGCCAGCGTTTTATGAGAGCGATCGTGATCGTTCCACTCCACTTTTGCCATAAGCACAGGTACGGCAACCATACTTAAACCGATAGCACCATATATAGCTGCCGGGCCCTGCGTGAGCTTTTTGAACCATTCGTAGAGCATAAGCACCCCGAGGCCTATCCATATAGTGAATGTGTAGGTGCAACCCGCGAAGGCATAATCACGCTCGCGTGGCTGGAGTGGCGGCATATTAAGATAAATACCAATGGCCGCACCTGTAAAGAAGAACAAGGTGAGCACGATGATACCATCTTTCTTATTGCGGTTGAACTGGTAAATAAGCCCCATAATGCCAAGAATGAACGGCAGGAAGTAGAGCTTGTTGTGGGCATCATTGTCGCTCATGCCCGAGCCCATGGCATCGGAATCGCCGAGGCCGCGCATCTTATCGATAAATGTGATACCAGATATCCAGTTGGCCTTTTGAGGGTCGCCCTGGCCTTCTATATCGTTCTGTCGGCCGGCGAAGTTCCACATGAAGTAACGGAACCACATCCAGTTCATCTGGTAGCCAATGAAATAGCGCATATTGTCCATGCCTGAAGGTTCGTCGTTTGGACCAAGGCCGAGAAATGCACGGTAAAAGTTGATGTGGCCCTGCTCATTATTGTCATATATACGGGGGAAGAAATGCTTCCCTTCGCTGTTATAAACCGCCTCTACCTTCTTTCCAACCTGCACATACTGGTCTTTGCCGTTCACTTTGAACTGGGCATATAGCTTGCCTGATGTATCGAGGTCGCTCCACTGGCTATTGAAGTAAGGGCCGAAAAGGAGCGGCTGCTGACCAAACTGCTCACGGTCTACGTAGTCGAGAAAACTGATG
>CAYNGS010000777.1:0-1761 GCA_964396625.1 uncultured Flavipsychrobacter sp. | reverse complement strand
TTTGTGCCGTCAAATTGCGACAGAATAAATACACTGAAGCCGGCTATAAGGATCAGCGATGTATATATGATGCTTAACCCCGTATCGTGTATAGTTCGGTGCACGGTATCGGCAATACTATCATCGTGCCGCGAAAGTTCCTGCTTAAAATTAACGAGGAACCGTATGGTGACGTCGATGGTGATACCCAGAGCTACACTGAATACCAGCACAGTAGATGGTTTTATGCGGATACCCATCCAGCCCATAAGCCCGGCAGTAATAAGCAGCGGTACGATATTCACCACTATAGAAATTATTAATATACGCCACGAGCGGAACAGTGCAACCATGCAGCCAAATATGATAAGGAAAGCAAGAATAAGACTGTCGCGGAGGCTGTTTACAATAAATTTACTGCCTTCGAGAAAGGTAATGCTGGTGCCGGTATAAGTGACTGTATACTTGTTGCTGTCAAACAGGCGGTTCACCTCCGGCTTGATGCTGTCCAGCAGTGCAGGCAGCCTTCTCGACCCCACATCAGCCATGCCCACACTGACGCGGGCCTTTTGCTTGGTGCTGTCAATAAAGGAATGAAGCAGTTTGTTGAACATGCTGTTGTTATCGCCCTTGGTAGTGCGCAGGTAGGGCATGATAAACGCAGCCTGGATGATGTCCCCCGGCACTTCATAATTGCTGGTATCCCCGCCAAAATAGGCCTGGTTGGCAAATTTGATACCCTCGGTAATCGCCAGCGGATGCCCGATCTCTCCATAGTTTTGGAGGTAGGTGATCAGCTTATCCATTTTACCCAGAACATCAAGAGAGAGTACCCCATTTTTTTTCCGCGTATCTATCACTATTTCCAGCGGCATCACCCCCTTGAAGTTATCCTCAAAAAACCGCAGGTCCACAGATACCCGGTCCGATTTGGGAAGGTCATCTACTATATGGGCGTCATTGCGCAGGCGGGTGAGCCCTATAATAGAAAACACGCTGACGATGATCGTGAAACTGTATATCCATACCCGGTGGCTGAATACCCAGTTGGTAATACGGGTAAGCAACTTGTGGATCCAGCTGCTCTCCAGGTAGCTTGTATGCCGCACATTGGGTGGCGGCAGAAAGCTGAAGAACGCTGGGATAAAGATGAGCGAAATAAAGAACAACCCAAGTATATTGATACCCGCCACCAGCCCGAATTCCTTAAGCAAAGTGCTCTTCGTGAAGAAGAACACCCCGAACCCGATGGCGGCTGTAAGGTTGGTGAAGAAAGTAACAATGCCCATCCTGTCCACCATGCGCAGCAGCGATTTCATTTTATTCGGGTTCCGGTAGTATTCATGATGATACCTGTTGAGCAGGTACACGCAGTTGGGAATACCGATCACCACAACCAGCGGCGGTATAAGGGCAGTGAGTATGGTTATCTTGTAGCCAAGCAGCACAATGGTGCCCATAGACCATACCACGCCTGTGGCCACTACCAGCATGGAAGACAGTACCGCCATGAAAGACCGGAAGAAGATCACCAGAATAACTGCTGTCAGCACAAACGAAACGATAAGGAACAGCTTCATTTCCGACTGAACCTTCACGGCCATTTCTGTTCTGATTAGTGGCAGCCCCGAGTAGTGCATCTCGGTGTTGTGTTTCTTCCCAAATGCATCGCCCAGCGCCAGAATGCTATCCACAACCGCTGCTCTTTTTTCGGAATTGAGCACGATCTTGTCTATCCGCACGGCCATCATATAAGCATAGGTCGTGGGGTTGTATAGAAAG
>CAYNGS010000776.1:0-1765 GCA_964396625.1 uncultured Flavipsychrobacter sp. | reverse complement strand
CCGGTATTGGAATAAAACCTGAAAAACTGCCGGATATCTTCAAGCCTTTTATGCAGGGGTCTATTGATACAACCAGGAAATACGGTGGCACCGGCCTCGGGCTCACCATATGCAAAAACCTTGTGGAGATGCAGGGCGGCAAAATAACGGTGGACAGTAAGGTAAATGAGGGTACTACTTTTTCGTTCTACATACCTTATGAAAAGGGAGACGAATCTGTGCTTACAGAAGAAAACGAAAGCGAGCTTAACTATAAAGACCTGGAATCGATCAGGATACTGGTTGCAGAAGATGTGGACCTGAATAAATTCCTCGTGAAACATATTCTGGAATCCTGGGGCTGCGATGTGACAATAGCCAGTAATGGCAAGGAAGCAGTCGAAAAAGTGAAACAGCAATATTTCGACCTGATCCTGATGGATATCCAGATGCCGGAGATGGATGGGATTACCGCGACAAACATCATCAGAGGGTTGAATATAGTAGAGAAGGCCGTCCTTGACAAATCTGTTATCACCAAAAAAATAAGGACGCTGAACATCAAGGATAAATCCACTATTCCGATCATCGCCATTACCGCGAATGCCTTAAAGGGCGATGGCCAGCGATACCTGAATCTTGGTATGAACGGATACATAACAAAGCCTTACACCGAGGAAAAACTGTTTCATGCCATAAACCAGGTAATTAAGACCAACGATAAACTACGCATTAAGATAACACCCACCGTTGACGCAGCAGAAGATGCTGAACAATCAGAAAAGCTTTATGACCTGACAATGATCAATGACATAAGCAAGGGCGACGCAACCTTCACCAACAAGATCATTTCCATTTTCCTCGAGACTATGCCCGAAAGCCTCGAACTACTTATCGAAGCAGGAAAAAACAAGCACTACGAACAAATATCCAAAACCGCGCACAAAATGAAATCGCAGATAGACCTGATGAATGTTGCATCGCTGCGAAACGTGATTCGTGAACTTGAAGCTACAGCACCGGGATATGATAACAGCGAGTTTCTTATTGAAGAGGTCCGCACCATACTACACAAGGTTTTCGCTCAACTAAAACAACTAGACTGAAGCCTCAGAAATTGCCAACTATGTCTATAGCCGCAACCATAAAAGGAAACGCTTCACTAAAAAAGGTCGTACACAGAATGCTAATACCCAAGGGCGAGGCAAGGCCGAGACTCTGGGTGAGAATATTTTTGAATAGATTCTTTCACCATCAAAAAAAAGGCGCCGTGGTAAAACGCAGAACGAGAATGGACGTTGTTCCATTCAATAAGTTTGAACTGGGGACTAAATCTACAATTGAAGACTTCTGTACGGTGAACAACGGGGTTGGCGACGTTATAATAGGTGACAGCACGTTAATAGGGATCGGGAGCGTTGTGATTGGCCCTGTTACCATAGGAAACAATGTCATTTTCGCACAGCACGTTGTTGCAAGCGGACTAAACCACGAATATACCGACGTCAGTATGCCGATTCACCTGCAGCCTGTGACGACTGCACCTATCAAAATTGGAGACGACTGCTGGATCGCAGCAAATGTTGTTATCACCGCCGGTGTAACCATCGGGAAACATTGCGTTGTTGCCGCTGGCGCAGTCGTGACGAGAGATATTCCCCCATTCTCGGTTGCAGCGGGTAACCCTGCACGTGTGATAAAACAATATGACAGCAAACTGAAAGAGTGGGTAAAGGTTGGGTAGACCGGTCAGATGATGTTTTACACCCTCCGGCCTTTCGGCCTC
>CAYNGS010000775.1:0-1768 GCA_964396625.1 uncultured Flavipsychrobacter sp. | reverse complement strand
CGACGTTGCCGCCGACCTGGGCCTGCACGGCGAAATGCACCGTTTTATACCGGTGCTGGCGAAGCATGCGGGTTTTAAAAAAATAGGCGAAAAAGTAGTGCAGCACAGGCCGCGCAAATATGGGGTGTCCAAATTCGGATGGGAGCGTTTTATCAATGGCTTCCTCGATCTGCTGTCTATCCAGTTCGTAAGCAGGTTTGGAAAAAAACCTATGCACCTGTTCGGCACATTGGGGTCGTTCACGTTTCTGGCCGGTTTCATAGTTGTGTTTTGGCTGATCGTAGAGCGCTTAAAGGAGGGCGCCGATTTCGGGCTTACCCGTAAGGTCGGCTTCTATCTCGCTCCCCCACTTATGATAATGGGCACTTTGTTTTTTCTTACCGGGTTTATAGCAGAGTTAGTGGTAAGGAATGCCGCCGATCGCAATGTTTATCTTACGGAGGAAAAAATAGGCCTCGATAAGAGTAATTGATAAAATTATCATACATATTTCTGCATAAAGGCCAGTGGTTTTTCCTGACATTAGGGCATTAACAATATTTTATTTTCCAAAACAGCTTTTTCTCACCTATTTCATTGAATTTTGCGCATTTATTAAATATATGCACCTTTTGAGAGTACCCCTTTTCACTTTATTGCTGGCCCTGGCAACATCGGTTGCTTTTGCCCAAACAGGCAGTGTTTCCGGAAGGCTGACAGATGCCAAAAACACCCCGGTTTCTTATGCCACAGTTACAATGCTCAGAATGGACTCCTCCGTGGTGAACGGAGACCTTTCAAAGGACGATGGTGCGTTTAGTATTTCGAATGTGCCGTTTGGTAATTTTCGTCTGCGGATCGAATCGCTGGGCTCTGCCACAAAATATCTTTCTGTTTCACTCACGGTAGGCACGCCTAATAAAGACCTCGGGGCAATAAAACTGGACGAAACGGAAAACAAACTGACCGAAGTAAGTGTGATAGGCGAAAAACCGATCATGGAGCTGAAGGTGGATAAAAAAGTATTCAATGTTGAAAAGAATATCACCACCGCAGGCGGCAGCGCAACAGATGTATTGCAAAATGTGCCGTCGGTATCAGTGGATGCTGATGGTAATGTGAGCCTGCGCGGCAAGTCGGACGTAACGATACTGATAGATGGCAAGCCCGCCACGCTGCTCGGGTCTGACGTGGCTTCGGCACTGCAGAGCCTCCCGGCCTCAAGTATAGATAATGTGGAGGTGATCACAAACCCCTCAGCAAAATATGACGCGCAAGGCACCAGCGGTATCATAAACATCGTGACCAAGAAGGACGGACGGTTTGGAATGAACGGCAATGTGACGCTGGGCGCTGGCACCAACGACAAATACAACGGCAACATAGGATTGAACGCAAGGAAAGGAAAGTGGAATGCGTTTCTGAACGGCAACTTCAGGGTCAACAATACATACAACAACGTTATAACGGACCGGACGGACAAGAAGGCTTCGGGTGTTGACTCTTCTTACCATACCTATGAGCATGTCCCGCGCCACTTTAATGGGTCTTTCAATACTATCGGGGCCACCTATGATGCTGATAAGTATAACTCCATCACGGTGACGGAGAACATAAACATTATGGAGTTTGCGTTCAAGGACTATTCCACTTACAATATTTATCCGAGCCCCAACGAATCGGGTACGCCTGTGTTTTACCAGAACCGCTACACCGATTTTGGAGTAAACCTTTTGTCGTTGTCATCCGCGGTCGATTACAAACACAAGTTTAAAAAGAAGGATGAGGA
>CAYNGS010000774.1:0-1775 GCA_964396625.1 uncultured Flavipsychrobacter sp. | reverse complement strand
ATAAAAAAATATGTGGTTGCTCTTTACCATTCCCTTAACTGTCGGGGGAACGACTTTTTTGACCTGGTACGGAGACATGATGAGGGAAATCATTAAAATGAAAGGTTATGAAAAAGATGATAGTAGCGCTTGCAATCTCAGGTATGATTTATTGCGGCGCGGAAGCACAGACAAGAACATGTCACTGCCCGGCTAAGAAGGCGAAGACACATGCTGTGGCCCATACAACACAGCAATCGCATGCTGCGAAGTTGGGTAACACCTACCAGGTATGCCGGGAACAGGGTGGTTATTACACCTGTTGCGTGCACAAAAAAACTGCATTAGCAACCTGGTGATGACTGGAAAAAGTATCTTTTAAAAAAATAAAAATTCAGCTATGAAACAATTATTAATGGCGCTGGCAATTACAGCATTCGCGTATTGCAGTGCCGATGCGCAGGTTTGCAAGGCAAAAACAACAGCCCGACACTCTGGCACCATGCGGGTGACGAGACAAAAAACAACTGTGCAGTCGTGCAGGATGCTACCGTACGAAGTATGCAGTATAAACCCGGACCGGAGATCGGTGAGTTGTTTTAAAACAACGGATCCGGATGCTATTCAGCCGCTCAATGACAAGACCACGGAATATGGCGCTACGGGAAGGATGCCCGGCCAGGTGGAAAAACCTAAAATGAAAACCATAGTAATAAAGGGTAACACCAAGGGCGATTACTGTAAGAGAGATGAGGCCGACCACGCAACGGTGTGCTACCGCAACGGAGGATCGCTGGTAAGAGACGAAAATGGTTTTTACAGCTATCGTTAAAGCAAAGTGATTTTTTGAGTTGCAGCCGTTTCCCTTTGGGAAACGGCTTTTTTGTGGCAATGTCTCTCACTATTTTTTCGGTACCGCTAATTTGAAATCTCATCCCGGGTTGGGGCATGCATGCAACCATGGGCGATCTGCCTAATTTGAATCATTACCAGAACCGACACCATTGGCGGGCGTCTGGGAACGGATCAACATCGGCATTTTCATGCTTTGGGTAATTGTCCTTGCGATTATGCTCTTGCGTGAAAAAAAAAAATCATAAAGCCTCAGCCTGCTGAAAGCGACACGTTTGCCGTCCAAAACTCATAATGGCACCGAATAATATTTTTTTCTCTCCACAGCCAAAATAAGATTGGGTAATGAATCATATTACTATCGTCAAAATTTGAATTTATTAACATTTTTTAGCTCGATAATTATCGGAAAATATGAGCGTCAGCAACGTAAAATGCTTTAAACGAGCACATTCAGCATGTTTTATATGCTAATAAAATTGCTATTCACAAATCTTTAACTTTCACGATAATTCAATATATTTGTTATCAGCCTATTTACATTATTATTTTTTCAACTTTTAAATTGTTATGCTTTGAAAAAGATATTAACAATAATTGCCGTTTCCATCGGCCTTTGCAGCACCTACCAGGTTTTTTCACAAACAG
This sequence comes from uncultured Flavipsychrobacter sp., assembly GCA_964396625.1. Lineage (GTDB taxonomy): Bacteria > Bacteroidota > Bacteroidia > Chitinophagales > Chitinophagaceae > Nemorincola. Next base: position 296 of record CAYNGS010000774.1, on the reverse strand, counting down.
CTTCGCGCATCACGATCACGTCGATAACACCGAGTGCGGTGACAGGACAGGATTACTCGCCCTGGCTTAATGACGATACGACCAATCTTATTCCAGACGTGTTCTCAGCCGCCAACAACCGATACATTGATATAAAACTGAAACTGCAATCGAAAACAAGCCTGACGAAGTTGTCGCTCTTTCATTACGAAGGAGATTTCTCCGGCGACCCTGCCTCCATATATGCAGTGAACGGTACGGTGAAGACACTGATAGGGACATTTACCGGCGCCTACTACCTTACCTGGCTGGATATA
>CAYNGS010000773.1:0-1775 GCA_964396625.1 uncultured Flavipsychrobacter sp. | reverse complement strand
CTTTATAGGAACATAACATAAACACATTTGCATACAATCAGGTTACACTTATCTTTGCCTCTCTAAAATTTAAAATATCTCTAATGAAACGTAACGCAACAGCCATATGGAATGGCTCAGGAAAAGAAGGCAGCGGAAACCTCACTACGCAGAGTACCGTGCTCAATAAAACACAATATTCATGGAAGAGCCGCTTTGAAGACGGTGTTGGTACAAACCCTGAAGAGCTCATCGCTGCAGCACATGCAGGTTGTTTCACCATGAAACTTTCTTTTGTATTAGGAGCCGCTAATTTTACTCCTGAGCAATTGGAGACAAGGTGCGACATTACCCTTGATAACGGGACCATCACAAAGAGCGAGCTGACAGTTACCGGCAAAGTGCCGGGCATATCTTCGGAAGAATTTAAGAAGCTTGCAGAAGATGCACATGCCGGCTGCCTCGTAGGCAAGGCGCTGAATTGCGAGAAAACACTTTTGTCAGCAACCCTGGCCTAAGGAGACGACTTATTAACTGAGGGGGCTTTCTCAGAAGGCTCCCTTATTTTTTTGAGTTTTTCTGTGCAGCCTATAGCCAAGTATCATCTTGAAGATGTCGTTGTCGGTGGCCTGTGTGAAACCGAGGCCATAGCCCGCGTTGAACTCCCAGTCGGCAGACCAGTCGAGATCGAGAGCAAGAAATAGCTGATGCTGCTGATCCTGGTAAGGATCGGGCATGGTAAGCTTTCCGACGGCTCCATAATACTCGAAGCCGAGCGCAATTTTTTTTGTAATGCTGTAGGCTGCTTTTACATTGGGTGAGAAATTGAAACCCGCTTTTTCATTCAGTCCATGAAGCGATCTGTCGAACACAGGGTTTATGGCTACATACAGTTTCTTCCACGTTTTATCTACGATGGGCCGTATTTCGACTGTCCAGTCGTCGGGGCTATACTGCCGGTTTTGATAGCCGGCCTCGACTGACAGGCTGAGTCCAACGGGCCAATGCCATGCCTCGGGGATCATTGCCCGTGGCCTTATGTGACTTCCGACATAATTGGTGCGGTTATCGGAGCCAATGGCATTGAAAACATAAAATCCGGTTTCGAACCAGTCGGTAAATCCGTGTGTTATTTCTATTGTTTCGTGCAGCATGTGATGGGTTGGCAGTACGCCATCCTGCCTGTGCAACTGACCGCCAAAGGTGTAGTTGCTGTGCAATTCGAACATTGTAGCATTTTTGGCAACTGTCTGCGCACCATAAACCTGTATCTCATAATTATCCTGCGCATGCGAGACCATGCAGAAAAGAGTGATCAGTATAATTGAAAGGAGGCTCTTCATTTAAGTGTGCGACGATTTGCCTATAATATACGAAGCCCCTGTAAAAGGGGCTTCAAAAGTCATATTATTTCTACATCAGTTAACATTAAACCAGCATGGTAACGGGATTCTCCAGATGCGCTTTGAGCGTTTGCAGGAAACGTGAGCCCACCGCGCCATCTACTGAACGATGATCGCAGCTTAATGTTATTTTCATCAGCTGGCGCACAACTACCGCACCGTTTTCCACCACCGGGGTGGGGGCTATCTTACCAACTGCAAGGATACAACTGTCGGGTGGATTAATGATAGCTGTAAACTCGTCGATATCCATCATGCCGAGATTGGATATGGTGAATGTGTTGCCGGTAAATTCCTGCGGCTGTATTTTTTTTGTCCGGGCCTTGTCGATAAGCGTACCGGCCTCTTCGGCGATCTGTGCTTCGGGGATCAACTCAGTTTCTTCGCGCACAG
>CAYNGS010000772.1:0-1777 GCA_964396625.1 uncultured Flavipsychrobacter sp. | reverse complement strand
CAACGTGAACAGCAGGGTGTACTTCGGCGGGTTCTATTCAGATAAGAAGAATGGCAGCTATGACGGGCTTATTTATGCTGCGTATGACATAAAGGGAGGCGCCTACCTGAGCAAGAAGTTCATTCCGTTTGACCAGGATTTGATTAATGCTGCCGGCGCACGCCATAGAAACCATGCGTTTGACAACTACGAAGTAAAGCAGCTGATCGTGAAAAACGATGGCGGCTTTGTGCTGATCTCTGAAGTGCATTTTGTAAGCACCCGCAGCAATTATACCCCGGGTTTCGGTTACTATTCCTACTACAGCCCCTACATGACCACTATGGTACATGAGTACCACTACAACGATATAATGGCCTTGTCTTACGATAAGGACGGCGCACGCCAGTGGAGTGCATTTATTCCCAAGGAGCAGTACTCTCAGGAAGATGGTGGTGTGTTCTCGTCCTATGCCCTGCTGAATACCGGTGGCACATTGGCGTTTCTGTTCAATGATTTTAATACCGCTCATTCGCGCATACAAATGGCAACGCTCGATTCAGACGGCAAGACCGATATAAGGTCGTTTACAGCCGAGGGGAACGATTATCCGGACTGGTTGCCCCGCTCAGGAAAACAAGTTGCCGCCAGGGTGCTGGTCGTGCCGTGTTTTCACAAAAAGCAGATATGCTTTGCTAAAGTTGTATTTTAGCCGCAAAATAGGTAGGTGAGTGCTCCAGTTATTCAGAAATAATAGTCCGTTTACTGTTATTGTTTTATTCATTTTTGCATTGCTGGTAAAATTCCAGGTGTTGCTGCATCCCGTAGCGCCTGTTCCGGTAGCCGGACATTTCTTATATAATTATATTATCAGGGTATTGTACTATGTATTCCGGCATGGCGCGTTTGCGTATACCATGCTCACCATAGTTATCCTGTTCATCCAGGCCTTGTATCTTAAAAGTATTTCCGTCCGGCATAAACTGCTTCCGAGGTATACTTATATACCAGCCTTTGTGTATATACTGCTTACCTCTATTTACCCCCCTTTTAATTCGTTCAATGAAACCCTGCTGCTGAACTGGCTGCTGCTCGGTGCAGTGGATTTCATGTTCAGCTTTTCGCAGACAACACAGCCCAGGAAACTGATCTTCAATGCCAGTTTCCTGCTTAGTATGGCGGCGCTGTTCCAATTTACATTGCTGGCTTATTTTTTTCTGTTACTCGTCGGCATGGTGCTGTTCCGTTCCTTCAATCTCGGCGAGTGGTCTGTGGCAATAATGGGGTACCTGACGCCGCTCTATTTCCTGGTCTGCATTCTGTTTCTTGCAGATAAGATCCGGCTGTTCGCTCAATGGCCGCACATCGGTTTTTCGCTGTCCACTCCTGTTGCCTCCCCGTTCTACCTCATCGTAACACTGGCAGGGATATTTATTCTGCTGGCTAGCGGTGTCTACGCCACATTGCAAAATGTTGTATTAAGTAATATATATATACGGCGAGATTGGATCGCTATTTCGTTCTACTTTATTATCTCGATCGTTGTTGCCTTTCTGACCGACGAGGGAATAAAAACTGCGTGGCTGATAACCTTGCCGGCATTGAGTATTGTGATATCTCATGCCCTGCTGCTTGAAAAGAATAAACGGTTTAGTAACTTTATCTTTTATTTCTCTCTTTTATTCCTGATCTTTTGCCTTATGGCAAACAAATAACTAATGATGAAATTCGGAATTATCGTTTTCCCCGGTTCAAATTGCGATAGAGACATGATGCACGCCCTGCAGGATGACCTGCA
>CAYNGS010000771.1:0-1778 GCA_964396625.1 uncultured Flavipsychrobacter sp. | reverse complement strand
GTTCAGCTTTTCAAAAAGGGCATCAAGATCGCCGTAGAAGCTGGCCTTCTGGTGCGGGTTTTCTCCATACCGCAGCGATTGCTTATTGCCCAGCGAAAGCCGGAAATGTTTTTCTTTCGACTGCTTGTTAAAGTAGTCGGCTATCGCCACATCGTAGTGCGCACACTCTGCAAAGGCGTCGGCGGCCATTTGCCTGCGGTCATGCAGCGTGGTTTCGCCATTTTGTGTCTGCAGCATCTCCAGCAGCGTGCCGTACTGGTCTCTCGATGCAACAATGCAAACATCATTGAAATTTTTGCCCGCAGCGCGTATCAGCGACACACCGCCTATGTCTATTTTCTCTATAATTGTCTTTTCGTCGGTTGTATGTTTCACCGTCTCTTCAAAAGGGTACAGATCCACGATCACAAGATCAAACAGCGGAATGTCATAGCCATGCACATGCTTTATGTCGTCATCAAGGTCTCGCCTTGCCAGAATGCCGCCAAATACTTTTGGATGCAGTGTTTTCACCCGGCCGCCAAGTATCGATGGGTACCCCGTTACACTTTCCACAGAGGTGCAGGGTATGCCCAGCCCTTCAATAAAGATTTGTGTTCCGCCGGTAGAGTAGAGTTTTACACCAAGCTCATGCAGCTTGCGTACCACAGGCTCCAGCCCGTCTTTATAGAAAACAGAAATAAGCGCTGATTTTATCGTGCGGTTCATTTTTTACTATTAAAAAATTTGAATGGAAATAAAAAGGTCATCGGCAATTATGCCGCGAAGATAACAAGGTTTCAAATAGTGATAAAACGATGTGGCATAAAAACACAGCATCCCAACATCTGCTCCGGAACAAAAAAGTCAAAGCGCTGGCTACCAGAATCTTCCCGCTCCGCGATACCTGCCATGCGAAGGATATTTTCTGTCTGTTTTTACCGGGGTATAACAGCTGGCCAGGTGCACGAGAAGAACAAACAGAGCGATTATCTTAAAAATCCTGTATTTCATACCCTTAAAATTAATAAAAACTTCGATTTTCTATAAAGTGCTATATCTTTTTCTTAAAAGAAGTCATACTCCCTTCTCACCGCATTTATTCTGATACCGAAATAAACATAATTTGTTGTGAGTCCATTTGATGGCACTGGTCCTGTGGTTGTGTACGCCACAGGATACACGCCGCTGTTATTAGAGAATTTCCGGTACACCCCGCCCACGTCAAAAAAGACATTGCGCCTTATCTGGTAAGATAGATTAAGGCTGATGATCTCGCAGTGGCTCTTGGGCCCGTTTACCATTTTTACACCATATATGTTCTCGGCCGTCCTGTATGGGTTAAATATATTATTGCCCAGGTTAGAGTTCCCGGTATCAACGCCCTGTATGTAGTAAGTGCCCTTCAGTGTCACATACAGGTTCTTTACCGGCTGATACCTGATAATGCCTATCGTCTTTACAAAGCCCGACCCCAGCGGGTCTGCAAGGGGCTGGTTGTAATTTGTATAGTTGGCCAGTGTGTCCTTGGCCGAGTAGGTGTAGGGGCGCACCGCGTCCAGCTCCACTTGCAGGTCCAGATTTTTTAAAGTGAATGCATCGAAATATTTTGCGCCGGCCTGCGCTCCCCATTTGTTACCGTACCACCCCTTATTACTAAACAGCTCTTTCGATCTGAATTCGTTGAACATAAGCTGCCCGTACAACTGCACATGTTTTGCGGCAATGATCTTTCCGCTCATACCAAGTATTGATTTGTCTCCTTCTCCGTTGAAACGGTTCACCGCCGTTGAGAATAT
>CAYNGS010000770.1:0-1783 GCA_964396625.1 uncultured Flavipsychrobacter sp. | reverse complement strand
TCTATGACACTGCTGCTGGCAATGGTCACTAATCTGACGCTATTGCCTGCGCTGCTGTTGTGGATGGACAAAGTGATAGAAAAAAAGAATAAGGCGATAGCCTTCCTTCTGGAAGATGATGACAACGATGTGATAAAGCTAACGGACTAAGTATTATTTTTGCAGGAGCAATGGAATTCGATAAGATAAAGAATAAGGGCCAGGCAAGATTATTCAGGAATGACTATATGGAGATGATGACCAAGACACATCCAATAGTCATATACAGTATGTATTTCCCGGTGATCATCTTCATGCTTTACTATGGCGCGGCATACAAAAATATCGCTGCATGGCTTGAGGTGGTCTTATTTATTTGCGGCACTTTATTCTGGAGCCTGTTTGAGTATATAATGCACCGCTACCTTTTTCATATGTATGTGGAAAGCCCACGTGCGCAGAAATTCGTTTATACCATGCACGGCGTGCATCATGAATACCCCCGCGACAAAGAACGGCTGTTTATGCCCCCGGTGCCGAGCCTTATAGTGGCCAGTATCATCTTCACGCTTATGTACTTTATTATGGGGTGGAACGCCTTGTCTTTTTTCCCGGGCTTTTTGTTCGGGTACATTCTTTATGGCTCTATGCATTTTGCCATACATGCCTTTGCCCCGCCTAAATTTCTGAAGGCGCTGTGGCGCAACCACCACCTGCACCACTACAAAGCTCCCGAAAAAGGCTTTGGGGTAAGTTCAGTGCTGTGGGACATCGTTTTCCATACTGTGCCGAAGAGGGAAGAGGAGTAACATCCGTCAGCCAACGGAGTTTTTCAGTAAGTTGGCTTGTCTTTACGCCGACTTGGCGTGGAAGTCTTCAGTTTGATTCGGAATGAAGGCGATAAACGTCCCGTTTTGCAAGTCACCGATAGTATTTATCTGATCTTTCAGCTTCTTTGGGGCAGGTATTGCCTCACCGTTCTCCGCCAACTCTTCCAGATAAAGCTCTATTGCCTCCTGCATATTTTTCCGCGTCTCTTCCACAGTTTCACCCACAGTTATGCAACCATTCAAATCCGGGCTATACGCCGAAAAGCCCGTATTTGTCGGTTCGATAATGATCAGATAATCTCCGGTATTCATAAGATAAAATTACCTAAAAAGGTTGAAAATAAATGTTATTTAAGCCCAGCCTGCTTCAAAATACTGTTTTCTGTCCCAATCGCTAAATCCTGATTTGCGCCATGATCGGGAACTACTACCACTCCTTTTTTAGCAGGGTGACAAAAGACCTTATGACTTCCCTTTTGTCTTTTAAAATACCATCTGTCAGCCTTGATCAATATAATAACTTCCTTGACGTTCATTTACTTCTTTTCCGTTTCTCCTTTTGTAAATTTCACCACTCGAGTCTGTGCCAGCGGTTTTGATCACATAAAGATAAAGTGTTGCTTGAGAAAATGAAAAATGGCCGGATTCTTGCGAAAACCGTGATATTTTATGTCTCAAAGACACAACATTGAATAAGAACAATAATAATTTTCCCTTAACATTTACCGCTTTTGCTGGCATGAATTTTCATTATAATACGATGAATGGCAAAAAAGCGCTGTAGATTGTTAAAAGATAAATAGTTAAGTAACCATGAAAACGATAAACCAGGAAGAGTATTTGAAGCTGAACAGGGCACTCTACGACCTCGAGGATATTCTGGAATGTGTGGGTGTGAAAGAGTTTTCCCTGTCGCACGACCGGCACAATATGCAAATAGACACAAACGCAGATAATATCGATACCGACCTCCT
>CAYNGS010000769.1:0-1795 GCA_964396625.1 uncultured Flavipsychrobacter sp. | reverse complement strand
GTTTGTCGGCAATGGTGAAAAGAAGAGGTAAACTACTACCGGTCTCTGATTTCCCTAATAATAAAAAACCTTTTGCATTAATAGCGTAGTGGAATGTAGTAAGCACTTTCTTCTGGAGGAATTGCTCCATGTAAATCAATACGTTCCGACAACTTACAAAATCAATTTTCCCGAAAGGAGGGTCTTTTAGAAAATTGTGTACAGTAAACACGCACATGTCCCTAATTTCTTTCTTGATACAAAAGCCCTCATCTGTTTTGGTGAAAAATTTAGATATTCGATTGGGAGCAACGCCTAAAACTTCATTTTTTGTATAAAAACCCTTTCGTGCCTTCGCTATGGCTGGTTCGCTTATATCTGTAGCGAATATCTGAGCTTTTTGCTGACCATTACCTATAAATTCCTTCAAGCACATAGCTATTGAATAGGCTTCTTGTCCTGTGCTACAGCCGGCTACCCATATTCGTATTGGCTTCTCTTCTCCTTTATTTTTTACAATATTTGGAAAAACAGATGTGCACAAATTTTCAAAAACCGTATGGTCGCGAAAAAATGAAGTCACAGGTATTAGTAAGTCTAAATATAATATATCTTGCTCCTTTTTACTATCCTTTAAATTCCGTAAGTAGATGTCAGACGATTCACTTTTATTGATAGCCATTCTTCTTAGTATGCGCCTACGGATAGTAGCACGCTTATAATAGGTGAAATCTGTTCCTTTACGTATACGAAGTAAAAACAGAATTTGTTTAAATATCTCACCTTCCTCCAAAGGTGCATTTTCCAAGTCACTATATCTTCTGTTAAGTTGTTGCATTACCTCTTTTAGTTTCCGTGGTATCTCTTCGGGGGGAAGGATAAAATCAACCACTCCTGCTTGCACCGCACTCTGCGGCATGCCATCATAAGCAGCAGATGCTTCATCCTGCGCAAATGTGATGCCTCCATGATCTTTTATAGCTCTCAACCCTGCGGTACCGTCTGACGCGGTACCGGATAATACTACGCCTATTGCATCTGCCTGGTGTACTTCGGCAAGCGAAGTAAAAAACAGGTCAATAGGCAGGTTAAGTTCTTTCTTGTTTTTTTCCGGACGAGGGCTAAGCTGCAGAACGCCATCATTGGCCACGAGCATTTTATTGCTTGGTATAATGTAGATGTGGTTGGGCCTCACTACCATCTCATCTGAGATCTCAAGAACAGGTATCGCTGCGACTTTCTGTAGCAAGGCAGGCAAAATACTCGCATGCGTTGGGTCCAGATGCTGCACTAATACATAAGCCATTCCTCCATTTGCTGGAATAGCTGCAACAAGTTTTTTAAAAGCCTCAAGTCCACCTGCTGAAGCACCAATACCCACTACGGGGAATGTGTTGGATGAAAGTGTTTTAAGTGTATTTTTATTAGAGTTCATGATAAGCGAATTAATAAAATAACACGTATTCTTCTAAAGGCGGTTGAGTATATTTTTTTTGTACGATCAGCGCGATCGCATTATCGATCATTCTTTTAAACTTGGGAAAATCATTTGGCTTGCGCAGATAGTACATCGCCCCATTTTCATAAAGCAGATTTATGATCTTTTGTTCAAAAGAGGTTGAAATTATGATCACAGGCAATGGCCTGAGTAATTCACTTTCCTTTATTTCTGACAGGCATTGAAAGCCATTCTTCCTTGGCATATTGAGATCAAGAAAAAGCATGTCCGGCAGTATTTCAGATTCTTTAAGAAGGTTCATGAGCTGCTCTCCGTTATGTACAGTTGTAAGTTGAAAAGACAAACCCAATTCTTCTA
>CAYNGS010000768.1:0-1799 GCA_964396625.1 uncultured Flavipsychrobacter sp. | reverse complement strand
CCTCGCACACAACGATCGCACAACGATTATGTGGGACGTCGCGCCCGATGGCGACAGCAACGATCAGCAAGCCATAACAGAGCGTGCGGTGCGCAACGTCCTGCCCGGCTCCGTCATCCTGCTGCATGTCATGTTCGACGGCAGAATCGGCTCACTGCATGCGGTAACGGATATCGTCACCAGGCTGCAGAGTGAGGGATACAAATTCGTGACGATCTCACAACTGCTGGCTTACAGAAAAAAATGACGTGCCCGCAAAAAGAGCTGCTGGTATATAGTTAACCAATTGTAAAAACGGGCAGGCACGTGTATGATGGCACCATTGTTTTGATTTTCTGGTCATGAAGGTATCCGAATGTCCCAATTGCAAGTACGATATGCCCACGTTGCTCAAAGCAGCGAACGGCACCGAAAGTTATCTGTGCCCCGCGTGCGGCCACAACTGGAGCAGGGAAGATATTAGGGCTACTTCAAAAAAAACAATTTCCCTCGATCACCTGCACACCGGCCACAAAAGCAAAGGCCGCAAACCTGTATTGTCAAAAGTTGGTTAGCCGGTCGGCGTCGGCACGGCATGATTTTTATGTAGCTTATTAATACGTGCCAGGAAAATATGGAAATTAAAGAAAGGCTTGAAGATCTTCATCGAAAAATGATCGATGAGATACAGGATTATGCGATCATTCTGCTTGATTTGGATGGCACAATTCTTACCTGGAACCAGGGAGCCCAGATGATAAAGGGCTATAAAGCAGAGGAAATAACCGGTCAGAATTTCTGCATTTTTTATTTGCCCGAAGACAGGCAAGCCGGACTCCCGCAAAAATTACTCGCACTGGCAGCCAGGGAGGGTAGGGCCAAGCATACCGGCAGACGCGTGAGAAAAGACGGCACCATGTTCTGGGGAAGTATTTTGATCACTGCACTTCACGACGACGACGGCTCGGCAGTGGGTTTCGCAAAACTCACAAGAGAGCTTCGGGGCAATGAAATAGAATGATCAGCTCACTCTTTCGCTGAGACTTCTACGGGCAAGTGATTGTCGATAGGTTGGCGGATAGGTGTGAGTCTCTGAACCACATAGGCAAATAGAGATCATAGAGTTTTTTTTGACTGATAGCTTGACGAATTCAGTGTGGCGCCTGTTCGTTGCATTCTATTGTGCATTAGCAAACTCGTGCCTCGGCAACAAAAGCTGGATACATGGTTCCCCTTCAAGGATTAGGGGTTTCAAATCACAACAAAGCGGGATAGATGGTTCCCCTTCAGGGGTTCAGGGGTTTCACTTCAGATAACAGCTGGCATTCAGATTATATATCGCCCTGAGCTGGGTTTGTGAGCTCTGGCAGTTCTGCTGTGCTACAGACTGTGTGGTATTGTCCGGGTACGTAACAACGGTGGTAGTATCTCTCGAATAACTCCCGGTCACCAATATATACTGACACGTACACATATAGTTCCCGCTATGTCCCGCATTCTTTTGGCATGAAGTCAAAGCGATGATCGTTACCGCCATTAAGAGAAAAATTTTGCGCATGTTGTTATGTTTACCCGCTGTAAATATAATACGTTTGAGATAAAATGGTAAATTTTGTTCTCGTCCTCCATTCCATGGTCTTTTACCTGCTTATTGTGGTTCATATACCCCGCTTCCTTGCGCCTGTTTTTCCACCATCCCGTCCATTATAAAAAACACTAATTCGGCTCTTTTCGCATTACAAAAAAACGGCAAAAAATCACTTTGCTGTTATCCGATCATTGCTAACGCATAAACACGCAATGCTCAACACCTTACCCCG
>CAYNGS010000767.1:0-1802 GCA_964396625.1 uncultured Flavipsychrobacter sp. | reverse complement strand
CTGAAGTTCTCTGACGTCACCATTGAAAAGAACATCGACGCGACAAAGACATCGCAGAAAAAATTTTACGAGCAGATACTGAATAATATTCCGGCAGATATTGCAGTATTCAGCCCCGATCACAGATACTTGTTCATTAACCCGATTGCCATCCGCAACCCCGAACTGAGGGCATGGATGATAGGCAAAAATGACAAGGATTATTGCGAACATACCAACAGGCCGATCTCGATAGCTGACGAAAGGAGCAAGATGTTCCAGGCAGTATTAAAAACCAAGTTGCAGAAGGAGTGGGAGGAAAAGCTCACGAAAACAGACGGGACGGTTGAATACCATTTGCGCAGGATGTTCCCTGTGCTGGACGAGGCAGGCCATGTGGAAATTGTGATCGGTTATGGATTTAACATCACCAAACGAAAGAAAACCGAAGAACAAATAGAGTTAAGCCAGAAAAGATATAAAGATATATTCAGCTACAGCCAGGCGTGGATATGCACACATGATATGACCGGAAAGCTGCTGACTATAAACCCTGCAGCGTGCAAAATACTACAATATGAAGAGCACGAAATACTAGGCAAGACCATAGACTCATTGCTGCCCGAAAAAGTAAGAGCGCAGTTTTCTGAACACTACCTCAGAAACATAAATGATGACGGGAAGGCCGAGGGGATAATGAGCATTCTGAACAGCCAGGGAAAAAAATTGTACCTGCTGTACCAAAACTACTTAGTGAATGAGCCAGACACCGATCCGTATGTAATCGGTTTTGCTCAAAATATCACGGAACGTATTTATGCAGACGAGGCGCTGAAACGAAGCGAGGAAAGAGCCAGGGGTATAATAGAAAACATGAATCTTGGAATGATCGAGATTGACACCAAGGAACGTATAATATATGCCAACCAGCACTTTTGCAAAATGAGCGGTTATGAACTCAAGGAATTGGTGACGAGGAAGGCAACCGACCTCTTTTTGAAGGGAACACAATTAAAAATAATCAGCAACCAGATTTCGAGAAGACAATACGGCATAGCTAACAATTATGAAGTAGCGATAAAGACCAAAACCGGCGAGAACCGATTGTGGCTCACGAGCGCGACGCCATTATTCAACCAGGATGGAACTGTTAAGGGCACAATTGGTATTCACCTCGACATTACTGACCAGAAGAAACTGGAACAGCAATTGCGGGAGGCAAAACAGGACGCGGATAAAGCTTCCAAGTCGAAGGATATATTCCTGACGAACATGAGCCATGAGATCCGCACGCCGCTGAATGCAATAATGGGGCTTGGAAAGCTACTGGGCAAAAGCGAGCTTGACCTGCAGCAGAAAAATTACCTGACCGGCATAGAAAGTGCATCTGAAAACCTGCTGGGCATAATTAACGACCTGCTGGATTTCTCGAAGATCGAAGCGGGGAAAATTACTATTGAGGATATCAGTTTCAGCCTGGACACGATCTGCGAACAGACAATCAATATACTGACACATAAAACCGAAGAGAAGGGCCTGACACTGGCCTATGAAAGTGACGATGACATTGCACCGGTATTGATGGGCGACCCGTTCCGTATTAAGCAGGTATTTATGAATATGCTGGGTAATGCGATCAAGTTTACTGAAAAAGGATCCATTACCTTAAAGGCCACGCTGCTGGAAGAAGAAGGCAACAGGCAGAAAATACAAGTGGACGTTACGGATACCGGTGTAGGCATAAAGGAAGAATACATAGACAGCCTCTTTGATAAATTTACACAGGAAGATGTTACGGTGGCGCGCAAATTCGGGGGGACCGG
>CAYNGS010000766.1:471-1803 GCA_964396625.1 uncultured Flavipsychrobacter sp. | reverse complement strand
GATGCAGTAGCTACGGCAAACATTCTTTATAAATCGCTCAGGGAAAAAAAGATCATTCGCGAAGACACACTGGCGCACGTTCAAAAACGAAGGGGACTGCCCACCAGGATAATTCAAAAAATGCAGGTGCTTATCCACAATAATGTGATCTACAAAAAAATATCGGAAAAAGACGATCAAACACCACCCCTGATCATGAGGGTAATTGACCGGTTTCCCCTGCTGCGTCGTGTGCCTGCCTGGCTCATCGGCGTTGGCTTCAGGTCTGAGCATATACAGACACCGGAGGTAAAATAGCGTCTTAAGACTGCTATTTGACGTTTTAACTATTTAACCCTTTACCCTGTCGCTCAATCCACCTACCTTTGCACCCGCTTATGCACTACGTTTCAGCAGACCGGGTCAGTAAATCCTATGGAATAAAGCCACTTTTTACAGATATCACCTTTCATATAAGTGAAGGGGATAAAATAGCACTTATTGCCCGGAATGGCAGTGGCAAGTCTACCCTGCTGAAAATACTCGCGGGAAAAGATACCGTGGACGAGGGGACAATATGGGTACACAAGGATGTGACGGTGGCGCTTTTTGAGCAGGAACCCCAGTTTGCCGAAGACCTTTCGGTGCTCGATAATATCTTTCATTACCGCCACCCGGTGGCCGAGGCGCTCCGCAATTATGAGAAAATACTTTCGGAAGGCAGCAAAGACCATGAGGCGCTTTCGGCTGCATTGTCCCGGCTGGATGAACTGGGCGCATGGGATTTTGAGGCAAAAGTGCACCAGATACTCAGCAAACTCAACATCCACAATCTTGACCAAAAAGTAAAAACACTCTCGGGCGGACAGCGCAAGCGCGTTGCCCTTGCCCAGGTGCTCATAGATATTGGTTTCGAGCATAAACATGTACTGCTCATTATGGACGAGCCCACCAACCACCTGGATGTAACGATGGTGGAGTGGCTGGAAAACTATCTGAACCATGAAAATGTGACCCTGCTGATGGTGACCCACGACCGTTATTTCCTTGAGGATGTATGCGACGAAATATGGGAGCTCGACGAGGAAAAGTTATACACCTACAACGGAGATTACCAGAGCTACCTCGAGAAAAAAGCGGCGCGCATAGAAAACACCATCGCGAACATCGATAAAGCCCGCAACCAGTATCGCAAGGAACTGGAATGGATGCGCAAACAACCAAAGGCACGAACCACAAAGTCAAAGAGCCGGCAGGATAATTTTTACGAGATAGAGGGTAAGGCGAAACAAAAAATAGCTGACAACAAAGTAGAACTGCAAATGAAAATGAGCAGGCTGGGCGGGAAGGTTG